>NZ_JBVVOS010000032.1:0-91249 GCF_055807515.1 Bradyrhizobium sp. Kon69
TCGAGCGTCGTTCTGGTCATCGGCGCAACATGGCGGGAGGGGCCGATGGCGTCAACGCCAGGACAGCGCCAACATAGCACCCAGACTCAGAGCAAATCGGCATAGGACAGGAAACCCACGCTCTGCCCCGGCTCGACACGCGTAACCTCCTCATCGAGCTCGATGAGGCCGTCGGTGTCGACCAGAGAAGACAACAGCCCCGCCCCCTCGCGTGGAAACTTGATTGCCTCGAGTGCGCCGTCCTGCATGCGCCGCAAGGAGGCGCGAACATATTCGCGACGCCCCGCCTTCTTCTTGTAGGTGAACGCCGCGCGCACCGGGATCGGCAACGGCGGCGCCTGCAGGCTGCCCGCAAGCGCCAGCACAGTCGGCCGCACCACATGCACGAAAGTGACGAAACTCGCGACGGGATTGCCCGGCAATCCGATCAGCGGCGTGCCCTCGATGATGCCCATCGCCACGGGCCGTCCCGGCTTGATCGCCATCCGCCACAACACCAGCGAGCCGATGCTCTCGACTGCCGCCTTGACGTGATCCTCTTCCCCGGTCGATACGCCGCCGGTGGTGAGGATCAGATCGTGCGTGCCGGCGACTTGCTTGAGGCCATTCGCAAGCGAGATACGTTCGTCGCGCAAAATGCCGAGATCGCTGACGTCGCAGCCGAGCCGGCGCAGCATCGCCATCAGCATGAAGCGATTGGAATCGAACAGCTGCGAGGGCGCGCGCGGCTCGCCGGGCGAGGCCAGTTCGTCACCGGTCGAGAACACCGCGACGCGGATACGCCTGACGACGTCGAGCCTGACCAGGCCGAACGCCGCCGCGAGCGCGACATGCTGCGGCAGCAAGCGCTGGCCTGCGCGCAGCGCAATGTGGCCCTGGGGAATGTCCTCTCCCGCAGGGCGGACATTCGCACCCGGCTTCAGCCCCGGCGGCAGCACAATTCGGCCGGCATCGTCGACGCGGACGTCTTCCTGCATGAACACGGTTTCGGCATCCGGCGGCATCGGCGCGCCGGTGAAAATGCGCGCGGTGTGGCCGGCCTTGATCGGCGCCAGCGCCAGACCGCCGGCCTGGATGCGGCCATCGAGCGGGAGTGCCCGCTCGGCGCTATCAGGAAGATCTGCGTTGCGCACGGCGTAGCCATCAACAGCGGAATTGGTGAAGGGCGGCAATGGCAGCGGCGCCACGATATCTCGAGCCAGCACGCGCCCATCAGCGTCGATGAGCGCCACGGTTTCGAGATCGACAATCGCGTTGACGCGCGTCGTGATCAGGCCAACGGCCTCGTTGACCGACATCATCGGTCCGCCAAAGGCAAAACAATCGTCCGACAATTGCGCCATGGTGCCTCGTCAGCGCATCGCAGCGCTTTTCGCGACCGCTTCCTCGACCGGCATCGCCGCGCGCAGCAGCAATTCCGCGGCGGCGGCGATATCGTCGAGATGGACCGTCGGCAGTCGGGTTTCAATGGCGACATCGGCCGCGATCCCGAAAATGCCGGGATCATCGGGAAACAGCAACGGCTTGTCGTTGGCGGCGCGGTGCACCTCGATCTTGCGATGCGGCTCGCGCTTGAAACCCTCGACCACGACGAGATCGACGGCCGACAATTTGCTCAACAGTTCCGGCAGACGCGGCTCCGCCACTCCGCGCAACTCGTGCATGAGCGCCCAGCGATTTGACGAAGCAACCAGCACCTCGGCCGCGCCGGCCTCGCGATGGCGCCAGGAATCCTTGCCGGGCACGTCGACGTCGAACTGGTGATGCGCATGCTTGATGACAGAGACGCGCAAGCCAAGCGCATTGAAATGCGGGATCAGCCGCGTCAACAGCGTGGTCTTGCCCGCACCGCTCCAGCCTGCAAGGCCGATGACTTTCATTCCAGCTCCGTCTCCGCGAGCGACCCCGGTCCTTGATGGAACCACTCTCTCCTCTGTCATTGCGAGCGCAGCGAAGCAATCCAGGAATGCATCCACGGCGGCAGCCTGGATTGCTTCGCTTCGCTCGCAATGACGAATAGGCGGCATTTCGTTCTCTCGCCAGCATGCTTATATCGGCTTGACCCGAATGTCATGCTAACGTCGCGGCCATGATGAAAATCGACAAAGCCCCAGTGCCCCTGATCGTCCCTGACACGGACGACCCGCGCCTCACCGAGAGCGTGACCGGGACCGACCAGTCCGGCGCCAGGATCGAGATCAAGGTGCCGGTGGAGCGCCCGCTGACGCTCTACCTGAATTCGCAGGAGATCGTCACCATGATGACGATCGGCGACTATCCGGAATATCTGGCGCTGGGCTATTTGCTCAACCAGAACATGCTGAAGTATAATGACGCGGTGACCGAGGTCGAATACGACGACGACCTCCAGGTGGTGGTGGTGCGCACCGAGCACCACACCAATTTCGAAGCCAAGCTGAAGAAGCGCACGCAGACATCGGGCTGCGCGCAGGGCACCGCCTTCGGCGATCTGCTGGAGGCGGTCGAGAGCGTGGCGTTGCCGAAGGCGGAGCTGCGCACTTCCTGGCTCTACCAGATGACTCAGACCATCAACACCATGCCCTCGCTCTATCTGGAGGCCGGTGCGATCCACGGCTGCGTGCTGTGCAGAGAGGGCGAGCCGCTCTGCTACACCGAGGATGTCGGCCGTCACAACGCCGTCGACAAGATTGCGGGTTGGATGTACCGCCACGGCGTCGATGCATCAGACAAGATCCTCTACACCACGGGACGGCTCACCTCGGAGATGGTGATCAAGACGGTTCGCATGGGGATTCCGATTTTGGTGTCGCGCTCCGGCTTCACCGCCTGGGGCGTCGATCTCGCCCGGCAGGTGGGCTTGACGCTGGTCGGCCGCGCACGCGGTAAACGGTTCATCGCGCTGTCGGGAGCAGAGCGCATCGTCTACGACCAGAACCTCGCTTACGTCGAGGAGGAATCGGCCAAGCACAAGCGCAAGGGTGAAGGTGGTGACGATTAGCTTTCCGACCACGCAAGGCGTGCTGCTCGCCGGCGGCCTCGCGCGGCGCATGGGCGGCGGCGACAAGCCGATGCGCACCATCGGCGGCCGCACCATCCTGGAACGCGTGATCGCACGCCTGAAGCCGCAATGCAGCGGCCTGATCCTCAATGCCAACGGCGATCCCGCCCGCTTCGCCGCGTTCGGATTGCAGGTCGTCGCCGACGACGTGCCCGGCTTTCCCGGTCCGCTCGCCGGCATCCTTGCCGCGCTCGACTGGACCGCGGCGAACCGGCCTGAGGTGGAATGGCTGCTCAGTGCCGCCGGCGACTGCCCCTTCCTGCCGCGCGATCTCGTCGTGCGCTTGCATGACGAACGCATCGCGGCGAATGCCGAGCTCGCCGTGGCAGCATCAGGCGGCCAGTCGCATCCGGTGATCGGCTTGTGGCGGGTTGGCTTGCGCGACGAACTGCGTCACGCGCTGGTGGTCGAGGACCTCCGCAAGATCGACCGCTGGACCGCGCGTTATCCGCTCGCGACCGTGACGTGGCCGACGGAGCCGCTCGATCCGTTCTTCAATGCCAACACGGTCGAGGATATCGCGGAAGCCGAGCGGCTGGCCGCACTGGACGCGGCGTCCTAACCAAGCTCTACGCCGGCCGGAATCCAGCCCGCTCCAGCGCGGCGCGCGCTTCGTCCGAGCTGAGTGCGGCGAGAAAGGCCTGCACTGCAGGCCTCTGCTTGCGTGCTGCGACCAGCGCGAAGTCGTAGTGTTCCTCCGCGAGCGGAATGAAACCGAGGCCGACCGCATGGGCGACCGGCGCAATGGTCATGCCCCAGTCGGCGCGGTGCTGTGCGACCGCCGCGGCCACCGCGTTGTGCGAGCGTGGCTGGTTCCAATAGCCTTCCGGGCGCGCACCACCGAGCAACCGGTCGATCAGGATGCGCGTGCCGGCGCCCTGATTGCGGTTGACCATGATGCAGGAGGGATCAGCGAGCGCCGCGGCGACGGCGTCCTTCGCGCCGTGGCCTTCGAAACGCTTGTCGCCCTTGCGGAACACGATGCCCTGCATCCGTCGCCAGCCCGGCACGAGCTCGAGTCCTTCGACGAGATAAGGCGTATTGTAGGTCTCGCTCTTGTCGTCGAACAGATGGATCGGCGCCAGATCGCATTCGCCGCGCCGTGCCGCCGCAAGTCCGCCGAGACTGCCGACCGCAATCGAGCGCACGGTCAGGCCGGCATGCGCGAGTTGCGCCGTGACGAGATCGAGGCCGGTGCAATGGCTGCCGACGATGACGAGATCGGGCACCCGCACATGCGGCGTGAACAGCGTCACTTCGGCTTCGCTCCCGGCCGGCATCTGGTCGGCGAGCGCGTCGATGCGCAGAAAACCGTCAGCCTGCGCGAACGACGTGATCGCACCGGACCCCTTGCCGGAGGGATAGGCGATCAAGCCGTCCTTGCCTGCGACCAGCGAGACCATGACGAATTCGGTGCGGCCGAGCTCGGAAGCAATGCGCACCGGCACAGTCGCACTCACCCTGGCATCGGAGCGCGGTGGTAGCCCGGCCATCTTGCGCAGCACCGGCACGATCATGTCGTGAAAGGTGAACATCGCCGAGGTCGGAAAACCCGGCAGGATCACGACCGGTTTGCCGTCGCACACCGCAAGGCACAGCGGCTTGCCGGGCTTGAGCGCAATGCCATGCGCGATGATGCCGGGCTGGCCGAGCCGGCCGATGATGCGATGAGAGAGATCGCCCGCGCCTTTCGAGGTGCCGCCCGAGAGCACCAGCATGTCCGCGTCCGCCAGCGCACGCCGCATCGCGGCTTCGAGCTTGGCTTCATCGTCCGGAATGGCGCCGAGGAAAACCGCCTCACCGCCGTTCTCGTCGATCGCAGCAGTGACGATCGCGCCGTTGGTGTCGTAGATCGCAGCAGGCGCGAGCGCCTCGCCCGGCTGAACCAGTTCATCGCCGGTGGAGATCACGGCCACACGAGGTTTGCGCACGACGCTCACCTCGGCAAGGCCGCAAGCCGCCAGCATGCCGACCTCGCGCGAGCCGATGATCGTGCCGGCGCGCAGCAGCGCCTCGCCGCGCGCGATATCGGACCCTGCGTAGGATATGAATTGCCCGGGCAAGGCCGCGCGACGGACGTCGATCGCACCGGACTCCGCCGGCTGGGTATGCTCGACCATGACCACGGCATCGGCACCGCGCGGCAGCGGACCGCCGGTGGCGATCGGCGTTGCCGTTCCCGCGGCGACTTGCAGCGCCGGTACGGTGCCGCAGTGAATAGTCTCGCCATTCAGCCCGAGGCGCACCGGCGCACCTTCGCCGGCTGTCGCAAGGTCCGCTGAGCGCACCGCGAAGCCGTCGACATTGGAACGGTCGAACGGCGGCACGTCGATCGGCGCAGTGATGTCTTCAGCGAGCGACGCACCGAGCGCAGCACCGAGTTTGCGCGTTTCGCTCGAAAGAGCGCGGGGGAACAGCGCAGCCTCGAAGCGTGCCAGCGCCTCCTCGCGGGAAAGGATCTTGAGAAACTGTTCCTGTTCGAGCGCGCTGCGGACTTGCGATTGCGGGATCATGGTCATGCTAAACCCATATCATTCCCGCATCAGATAGGCATCGACCGGCGCGCCCGCTGCAAATCCCTCGTGACTGGCGGGAACAAGCAGCCATGCATCCGCGCGGGCAATTGCCTGGAGCGGCCATTCTCCTACCGCAAGTGGCGCCCACGCATGATGTTCCTCGGCCAGCAGGACCATTTCGGCGATGCCGACGCTGGATGCAATTTTTCGCGCAAGCGGCAACGTTACCTGTCGGCGCGGCAGCCGAGCCGACAGAAGGTCGACGAGCGGCAGCACGAGCGCGAGCCAGACCGCAAGCGCATGATCCGGCGATCCGGGCAAGGCGACAACAGGAATCCTTCCGAGCCGCCCGATCGCGGCGGTGCGTCCGGGCTGCAGCGCAAGACCATGAGCGAGCACGTCACCATGCTGGGTCAGAGCGGTGACCGCTGCATCGTTGCGACCGACACCGCTGCCGCCGATCGTCAGCAGGAGATCGCAGGGGGGCGCCCCGAACGCCTCCGCGATCGATTCCGCGTCGCGCGAACCGGCCTCGCTCGTTTGCACATCCAGTCCTGCGGTGCGTGCGATGTCCGCAATCAGATGCATGGTCAGCGTTGCACCTGGTACATTGATGATGCGCAGTCGCGGACGGCGCACGCTCAGCCGGTCCAGTCCGGCGGCGCGCGCGAGCAACAGAGCGGCAGGACCAAGCGGATTCCCCTCTGCCGCGACAGGCGTTCGTCCGTCGATATCGCTTCCCGCACGCCTGACGCCCTGCCCCGGCACGCCCTCCGCCAACACCTGGGCGAGCGGACCGGACACTTCGACTGCGTCGGCATCGAGCACGCAGTCGCATCCCGCCGGCATCGCGTCGCCGGCATCGACCCAGGCGGGCGCTGTTGCGAGAGGCAGCGGCGAATAGGAGGACGCGCCGACCAGATCATTGGCGCACAGCGCCCAGCCATCCGCAGCAGCGACGTCACGAGACGGTCGGGCTGGGAGCAGGGGATTGCCCGCCGCGATGCAGCCGGCCACTTCGCTCAGCGGCAACTCCACCGGCGCGAGCGGATCGAGCCCTGTCAGCAACGCGGCGAGCGCGGTGTCGAGCGGCGTCAGCGATGGCGGCAGGCGCTGAGTCATGCGCCATGATGGATCATGCATCGCCCGGTTTGGCAACCGCTCGCGATACGAACGTCAGCCGCCCGATTTGTCCGCATTGGGGAAGAACAGCTGCTGTCCGTCGACCTTGTATCCGGCAATCGCCGCCTGTCCGTCGGGCGAAATCAGCCAATCGACGAAGTCCTGCCCCAGCTCCTTCTTCACGTTCGGAAACTTCGCGGGGTTCACCAGCATCACGCCGTACTGATTGAGCAGACGCTTGTCGCCTTCGACCACGATGTCGAGATCGCCGCGCTCCCGAAAAGCGATCCAGCTGCCGCGGTCGGACAGCACATAGGCGTTCGCCACGCGCGCTGCATCAAGGGCGGAAGCCATGTCCTGCTTGGCCTCGCGGTACCAGGCACCCTTGGTGCGGGCGATGTCGATGCCGGCGACGATCCAGAGCGCGAGCTCCGCGGCATGCGTGCCCGAGCGGTCGCCCCGCGTCACGAACGGCGCGCCCTTGGCTTCGATCGCCTTCAGCGCGGTCGCGATGTCCTTGCCCTTGACGCCGGCGGGATCGCTCTTCGGCCCGATCAACACATAGTCGTTGTACATCACGTCGAAGCGCTTCGCGGCAAAACCGTGGGCGACGAATTTCTCCTCCTGCGGCCGTGCATGCATCAGCACGACGTCGACTTCGCCCCTTCGTGCCCCCTCGAGCACCTCGTCGGCGCGCCGCGCGATCACGGTCACCTCGATGCCGGTCTTGTCACGGAAGATCGGCAGCAGGTAATCGAGCAGGCCGGACTCCTGCGTCGCGGAGGTCGTGGCGAGCACGATGGCGCGGTCCTCCGCGGATGACGCCGCAACGCTCGCGGCGAGGCCGCAGAGAAGCGCGAGTGCAACGGAGAGGCGGCGGACGGCCATGATCGGGTTCCCACTGGCTATGACGCGATCATGATGATGATCGATTGCGCCGCACTCGTGACGCGTTTGCTCGTTGCAGCGTCGGATGCGGACAACAAAAGATAGAGCGCGCGTCAAACCACTACCGGCGACAGATTTTATCTGTCCGCGTCGCGCGCCGACGACTCGGGAAATCTCGGCAACGCGCGGAGCGGCATATGCCCATTGCAGTTGCGCGCGCGACTGCCCGCAGGATTGGCACCACGCGAGCGATTCAGGATCGTTCACCAAAGCAGAGATCGCGCGTGGGGATGTGTTGCAAAGCAGCGAGATGATCAGGCATGGTCGTCACGGACAAAACTTGAAATGCAGATTCCACCTGCGTCGAGCACCAAAAAGAAGCAAGAATTTGCATAGGAATGCAGGATGGAATTCCTGACGACCAGCGAAGCCGCCGACTATCTTCGGCTCGGCGAACGCAAGCTGTACGAACTCGTCACCACCGGTGCGATCCCATGCACCAAGGTGACCGGAAAGTGGCTCTTCCCGCGGCACGAGCTCGACCTCTGGGTGCTGTCCGGACTGGCGCGTCCGGCCGGCATGCTGATCGCTGAGCCGCCGCCGGTCGTCGGCGGCAGCCAGGACGAGCTGCTGGATTGGGGTCTGCGCGAATCCGGCTCGGGCCTGGGATCGATGAGCGAGGGCAGCGTGCGCGGGCTCGAGCGCTTGCAGCGGGACGAGGTGATGGCCGTGGCAATGCACTTCCACAGCCTCGATGCCGACGGCAATCTCGCCGCCGACGCCAATGTGACGGTCCTGCGTGACGCTCCGGACCTGCATGATGCATTGCTGGTCGCGTTCGTGCGTCGCGAGCAGGGTCTCGTGCTGCCGCCCGGCAATCCCAAGCGGCTGCGCGGCCTTTCGGACGTGCTCGCGCTCGGGGCCAGGATGGCGATGCGGCAACAGGGCACGGGCGCGCAGATGCTGCTCGATGTGCTGCTCAAGCGCGCCGGCGCCTCGACGCGCGATTTGCGCCGGATCGAGACGCCCGTTCTGACCGGGCCCGATCTCGCCGAGATCGTCCGCGCGGGACAAGCCGATTGCGGCATCGCGACGCGTGCGTCGGCGCGCTCGGCCGGCCTCGATTTCGTGCCGCTGGTCTGGGAGAATTTTGACCTCGCGATGCGGCAGCGCAGCTATTTCCGCCCCGCCATGCAGGGCCTGATCCGGTTCCTCAGCGAAAAGCGGTTGCTCCAGCGCGCCGAGGAGCTGACCGGCTACGATCCCTCCCCGGCCGGACAAATCCGCTTCGCCGCCTGACGTTGACGCCCGCCCCCAAATAGTTGCAAAAGAAACCAATTCAGCCGGGCCATACCCGGGGGCACACCGGCCAACGCGCCGGATCAGGGGAGGACAAGCATGAAGCCAACGAGATTTGGACTGCCGATTGCTGCCGGCGTTGCAGCAACGTTCCTGGCAGCGACATTCCTGGCGGCGCTGCTGCCGGGCGCCGCAATGGCGCAGGTGTCCGACGAAATCGTCAAGATCGGCGTGCTCACCGACATGAACGGTCCGGCCTCGGCGCCGACCGGCCAGGGCTCGGTGACGGCGGCGCAGATGGCGATCGACGATTTCGGCGGAACCGTGCTCGGCAAGCCGATCAGCATCGTCGTCGGCGACCACCAGCTCAAGGCCGACATCGGCGGCGCGATTGCGCGGCGCTGGTACGACGTCGACCAGGTCGATCTGATCGTCGACGTGCCGGTCTCCGCGGTCGGGCTTGCGGTGCAGAACATGGCCAACGAGAAGAAGCGGCTATTCATCACCCACTCCACCGGCACCGCGGATTTCCACGGCAAGTTCTGTTCGCCCTATGCGATCCAGTGGGTGTTCGACACCCGCGCGCTCGCGGTCGGCACCGCGGACGCGGTGGTCAAGCGCGGCGGCGACAGCTGGTTCTTCATCACCGACGACTATGCCTTCGGCCATTCGCTGGAGCGCGACGCCTCGGCGGTGGTGACCGCCAATGGCGGCAAGGTGCTGGGCTCGGTGAAGCCACCCTTGGCAACGCCCGACCTCTCCTCGTTCGTGCTGCAGGCGCAGGCCTCCAAGGCCAAGATCATCGGCATCGCGGCGGGTCCGCCGAACAACATGAACGAGATCAAGACCGGCTCCGAGTTCGGCGTGTTCAAGGGCGGCCAGCAGATGGCGGCGCTGCTGGCGCTGATCACCGACATCCACGGCCTCGGCTTGCAGGCTGCCCAAGGGCTGTTGCTGACGACCTCGTTCTATTGGGACATGGACGACAAGACCCGCGAATGGTCGAAGCGCTATTTCGCCAAGATGAACAAGATGCCCTCGATGTGGCAGGCCGGCGTCTATTCGAGCGTGATGCACTATCTCAACGCCATCAAGGAGACCGGCACCGACGATCCGCTCAAGGTCGCGGCGAAGATGCGGGAGAAGCCGATCGAGGATTTCTTCGCCCGCAACGGCAAACTGCGCGAGGACAATCTGATGGTGCACGACCTCTGGCTGGTGCAGGTGAAGACGCCGGAGGAGAGCAAATATCCGTGGGACTATTACAAGATCCTCACGACGATCTCGGGCGACAAGGCGTTCGGTCCGCCGGACCCGGCTTGTGCGATGGTGAAGAAGTGAGGGTGTAGCGAAGCCGCGCTGACGGTGCACCCTCTCCCCTTGCGGGAGAGGGTGGATTCGCGAAGCGAAGCCGGGTGAGGGGTTGTCTCCGCGAGTCCAGCTCGCTGTTGAGTTCGCGGAGAGATACCCCTCATCCGGCGCTTCGCGCCACCTTCTCCCACAGGGGGAGAAGGAAGGAAGCGTCCTACTTCACCACCCCGATCTCGCGAAAGTACTTCATCACGCCGGGGTGGATCAGCTCCGGCTTCGGCGCGGCCGCAACGGTGTTTGCCGCCGTGGTCTCGCAGGCCTGCGCGAGCTGCTTGCAGAATGTCGGCTCGACACCGTGAAGCGTCTTCGCCAGGCGATAGGCGACATCGTCGGGCAGATCTTCGCGCGTCAGCACAAAGCTCCAGGACCCGAGCGAGGCGATCGGCTCGGACTGCTTCGGGTAGCTGCCGGCCGGCACGGTGAGCGGCTTGAGGAACGCGTGCTTGGCACGGATGCGCGCGATCTCCTCGCTGTCAGGCGCGATGAAGCGCGCGCCTGACGCGCTCGAGGCTACCGCAGCAAAACCGGGCCAACCGATGCCGGCGCCCCAGAGGGCGGCGACGCGGCCGTCTTCGACCATCGCGGGGCCGTCGCCGGCGCGGTCGAGATAGACGGCCTTGAAATCCTCGTCCTGCTTCAACCCGAGACCATCGAGCACATAGCGCGCCAGGATCGGCAGGCCGGAGCCCTTGGCCCCGAATGCGACGGGCTGGCCGACGAGATCGCGAATGGTCTTGTAGGGACTGTCCGCGCGCACCACGAACATGCCGGGGTTTGAATAGATCGCGGTAAGAATCTTCAGCGCGACCTTCGCACGGCCGATGCCGGCGAAGGCCTCATAGGCCGGCTCACCCGCGACCAGAGCGAGGTCGAGCTCGCCCTTTTCCAAGAGCGGAATGTTCTCGTTGCTGCCCTTGGTGTTGCGCGGGGCGATGATCACTTGCGGATCGGCCGCGTTCATCGATTGCGCAAAGGCGTTGCCATAGAGCGGAAAGCCGCCGCCGGGCGTCGCGGTGCCCAAGCTGATCGTCAGGCTGGGAGTCGTGGTCGGAATGGCGTTGCCTCCGGTTTGAGCAGCGGCGGGGCTTGAAAGCAGCGCCGCGCCGAGAACAAGGGTGATCGCGAATCTCATGGTCGGTCCCGGCGGGGGCGCGTCAACATCGACTTGCGGCGATGTAGGCAGCGCCCCGATTTTGTGAAAGCATGCAGCCCAACGACAATAGAACAATGGGAGGCGTCATGTTGCGAATTTTGCGTAACAGTGTTTTCGGGCTGGTTTTCCTTTCAACGCTGTTGGGCGCCGCACCTCCCGCCTCCGCCGCTTATCCCGACCGCCCCGTGCACTGGATCATCGGCTTCTCCGCCGGCGGCCCGGTCGACATCGTGGCGCGGATCATGGCGAACTGGCTGTCGGACCGCTTCGGCCAGCAATTCATCGTCGAGAACCGCGCCGGCTCCGGCGGCAACATCGCGGCCGCTGCCGCGATCAACGCAACCCCGGACGGCTACACGCTGCTGTTCGTCGCGCCCAACAACGCGATCTCGACCTCGCTCTACAAGAAGCTGCCGTTCGACTTTTTGCGCGACACCGTGCCGGTCGCCAGCATCATGCAGCTTACCAACATGCTGGTGGTCTCCAACGCGTTTCCGGCGAAGACGGTCCAGGAGTTCATCGACTACTGCAAGGCCAATCCCGGCAAGATCTCCTTTGCCTCGTCCGGCAACGGCACCTCGGTGCACATGTCGGCGGAGCTGTTCAAGGTGATGACCAAGTGCGACATGGTGCACGTGCCCTATCGGGGATCTGCGATCGCGTTCCCCGACATCATCTCCAACAAGGTGCAGCTGATCTTCGACAACCTCCCCTCCGCGATGGAGCAGGCGAAAGGCGGCAACGTCCGCGCGCTCGGCGTCACCTCGCCGCAGCGCTGGCCGAGCGTGCCTGACGTGCCCGCGATCGCCGAGACGTTGCCCGGCTTCGAATCAGTCGGCTTCTACGGCATCTCCGCGCCGAAGGGCACGCCGGCCGACGTGATCGAGATCCTCAACAAGGCCGTCAACGAGGCGCTGAAGGACCCGAAGCTGGTCGCGCGCCTCACCGAGACCGGCGGCATCCCCAAGCCGATGACGCCGGCCGAGTTCGGCAAGCTGGTCACCGACGAGACCGAGAAGTGGCGCAAGGTGGTGGAGTTCGCCGGCGTGTCGGTGGACTAGGCCTGCGAAACTGCCGCCCGCCTGCGGCGCGCCAACGCGACATCGGAGGGGATCGGAAGACCCCTTCCAACAAAATGTGCGAAAACAACCCCATGCACAGTAGAAAGATCTTGGGATTACAAGGGGTTACAAAATCGAAAACCGGGCCCCCTGGCGCGATTGCCAGAGGGCGGGGGCGAAGGTGGCTTGCGCCGTCGGGCAAAACAGGACTATAGGGGCATCATCGCCAATTTCGGTTGTTCGAAAATCTTAGACCTTGCCGCGCCGGCATTTCCAACCGCCGGAGCCAGCATTGCACCCCCGCCTCCGTCCCTGTAAACGAACCGCGCACCGTTGCCGGCCGCAGCTTTCGCGGCCGTCTCGCGGCGGGGCCTGTAGCTCAATGGTTAGAGCCGGCCGCTCATAACGGTCTGGTTGCAGGTTCGAGTCCTGCCGGGCCCACCACGCTTCGCCCTGCGGGCTACGCGTGGCGCAGCCGCGCGGAGAACGAGAGCGAAGCGTGGTGTCCGGCGTAGCTTGAACGAAGTGAGAGCGAAGACGGACGAACTGCTGCGAGGCGGCAAAGGCGGCTATGGCGCGAAATATGCGAAGGCTGCCGTCCGAGAGCAGACGGTCGAAAGCCGATTCGCGCTTGCAACTCCAACGACCTTTTCGATAAATTTGCGACCATGACCTCCTTTGCTCAAGCCCCGGAGAAAAAGACTCGTACCCTGCGGTGGCTGCCCCTTGTTGCCGCTATTGCCGCGGTTACTCCTGCGGCTCCCTTTGCATGGGACAAGGACTTTGGCACGTTTCTGCTTCTCATCTCACTCTACTTGCCCGCGGTGGCATTGGTTTGCCTCGGACTCTGCATCTGGGCAGGAGTTGAGAGGAACTCACCCCGCGCACGTTCGATCGTCATCTCGCTGGTGGTAATGCTCACGCTGATCGGCGGAATCTTCTGGGCACTGCCGGCAGTGAAGGATGAACTTCGGTTTCTAGCCTGGTTACGCACTCACAAGGACGCACTGCAATGGTACGCAGACCGGGACTCGGTAATGCTTGATTGGGAAAGCTGGGGGATGGCAGGTATGGAAAACGACGCTTACCTAGTCTCGAACCCGGGCGATAACCTCACTCAGGACGGCAGAGCTTCGGAGTGGCTCCGCCACGTCGGATCGAGTTGCGAAATCGTTGCTTCGAAACGGATGCGTCGTGGAATCTATATCGTCACGACTTACAATTGTCCGCTCCAATAGGCGCCATACAGCCGTAGAGCGGAGACCATCGGGATTCAGGGTGACAGTGCACTCAATGCGAGGGCTCGAAAGACTTAAGTCCACCACCGTCACAGTAATGCCGCTCAAAGATCTGGCACAGGCCGCCTAGCGGTACTCACCTGCCTTCTTCGACCTTTTGACCGAGGACCGCGAGCCCATACGTGTAACCCCCCCCTTGCTCTCGCTCAGCGGTTGCGCTTGCATCGACTCTTTCGACGGGGGAATTTCAGCATGCGCATTTTAGTCTTGGTGGCGGCTTGCGCCGCGCTGACCGGCTGCATGACGGCTGGCGAAACGGTCTCATTCAAAGCTTCTAATCCACAGCAACAAGCTCTGATGAGGGATGGGCAGCCCGCTCTCGTCTCTCGGCAAAAGAGCTCCCTGGTTCTCGTTCGGCCGGCGTCCCGACAGCTCCAAGCGAACGGCCGGCCCGTGTTCGTGGTCGGCATCAACAATCTGAGCCGCCAGCCGGTCGAGTTTCGAGTCGGACAAGTTGAAGCCGTCCAACACGCCGCGGGGTCCGACTTCGAAATGAAGATCGTGACATATGAGATGCTTGTTCAAGAGGAGAAGAACCGGCAGGTCGCAGCTGCGCTTCTGACAGGGGTCGCGGCCGGCGCCAACGCTTACAGCGCATCGCGAGCTGGATATGGCACCTATACAACCCCAAGCGGTCGGACCGGCTCATTCTACAGCCCGACAGCCGCGGCGATCGCGCAAGGCAACGCGGCCGCGCAAAACGACGCGATGATTTCCGGGACCATCGAAGCAGGTCAACGCAACATGGCCGTGCTCGAGCAAGCGGTGATGAAGGACAATACGCTGCTGCCCGGCGAATGGTACGGCGGCCAACTGCACCTCGCGCCGCCCACCGAGCAGAATGGCGCGCAAAAGACCTATACCGTGGTGATCACCGTGGGATCGGACCGCCACGTGATCGATGTGGCGCAGGGAGCGCCCGGGGCGTGACAGGCACGGCTGAAGCGATATCGCAGACGGCAAGCAATGAAACCGTTCCGCTTTAGATTTGGCAGGTCTCAGGCTCAGCAGGTCTTTAACCTGTGAGTTAAATGCACTGTCACCCTAATGGCGCTGGAGTATGGCATCGCACAATCAAGCAAGTGCGGATAAGGCAGCGATTGAGTGAGACAATCGGGAAAGGTCACGGATGTAGCGCTGGCGGGGTAGATCACCGCTTGATTCCGGCAAGTGCCAGACGCTGCTATCCGGTTTTCATAGCGCTCTACTACCCGCGCTTACACATAATCACATCGGCGCGGGTTGAGCCCTTGTCGTCGCTGGCTATATTTGCCCGTCAGAGCCCCGCAGGGTAGCTTTTGCGGTGTATTCCCATCGGACTCCATAGGGACAGGGGATGGCCAACGACGGCAAGGACCTGCAACGCCTAATTCGCATCATCGAATCGGCGCGTGCGGCAGGGACAGATATCAAGATCGAGTCGCCTAAGTTCTTCACGGACAAGGTGACGGGACAACAGCGCGAGCATGACGTCGTGCTGACGATAACCCATGACCATCACGAACTGGTCGTCGCCCTTGAATGCCGGGATAGGTCACGGCCTGTCGGGGTCGAGGCGGTCGAGGCTTTTCACACGAAATGCAACGACACTAGCATTCACTCCGGCGTCATCGTTTCCACCAAGGGTTTCTACAAGACCGCGCGCACAAAGGCGCAGCACTATGGCATCCGCTGCCTGACGCTGGACGAGGTCGCGGGCTTCAATTGGTTCAAGCCCACCGATCTAAACGTCTTGTCGTGCGAGATGGTTCAGGCCCGGCTATTCGTCGCATTTGACCCGTATCTCGATGTGCAACTCTCAGACCTGCAAGTCTCAACCGGCGAGACCTTGACCAACGAAGCCATCAACGCGACGGCGTGCAGCTTTCTCGATACGAACCGGAAGAACTTGCCGAGGGAACTGGGCAAGCATGAGGTCCATACCGACATCGTGCCCGGATTCAGCACGGTGAAAGATGGCGTGACCCGCCACACCAGCCGCGTGGTTCTGACCATCGAATATGAAAATAAGATCACCCGCGCCCCGTTCCAGTTCCGCGATTACCGCGACGACGACAAGGACGGCCAGATTACCCAGTTTGCCGTCACAAATGTCTCTATCGGCAATTTCAAGGCGGACTTTGTCGCCTCCACCAATCCCGACGGCACTATAATTATCTCGGTTGTTCCAATCCCGAAAGAATGAAGCTTATGGCTCACCAGCGCGCATTTCCAGTCATCAAGGTCATTACCGACAATCCGTCACTGGTCATGATGTTCGGGTACTCGCAACCGCCGCTTCGCGAGTTTCGCCGCAACAGCTTCACGGGCGGATGGGAGCACATCGACGAGGTACTATTCACTATCCCCGAGCAATTGGCCACTCGGGCCATGATCGAACTCGTCTTGCTTTTCCGCACCCTGGACGACCATGAGGGTTTAGACGACGGCTCGCTGGGCCCACAGTTCGGAACGCTCTACCTCAAGAACGGATATATAAAGCCTCTCTCGATACGAGATGTCGCGAACAAGACCATTCACGCCAAGAAGATCGAGTGGGGATTTGACGACCCCAAGAAGCCTGTTCTCAAAACCACCGCGCATGACGAATCCCGAGAGAATTGGATCCACGCAGAGATCGACCTCAATACCTTCGCCGTGGGTTGCCGGATGATGACGGGCTAATGCCGATATCAAACAACAAGCCCCGTGACCACCATTACATTCCGGTCTTCTATTTGAAGCAGTGGCGCGGCCTCAACAAAAAGCTCATCGAGTACACGGTCAAGCACGGCAAACCCATTGCAAAGCCGGTCGGACCGAAGGGCACGGGCTTTCAAACCGATCTCTACGCATTCCCCGAGTTGCCGCCCGAAATGGCGCAGCACATTGAGGACGTGTTCCTAAAGTATGCGGACAACACCGCGTCTGTCGCTCACCAGATGCACCTCGCCGGCCAAGATATCTGGACCGCCGAACTCCGGAGCGGTTGGTCGCGCTTTCTCATCAGCCTCATCATTCGTCACCCTGACGTGATGGTGGACTTGCGAGCCGCCACCATGAAAAGCTGGAAAGACACAGAGACGTCAACGCAAGCAGAGTACGAGAAGACGAAAGAGCCGCACTATCCCGCGACCTTCGACGAGTACATTGCCGCTGTCGACCCGCTCATTCCCGTGAAGGTCAGCCTCAACGCGATCATCAAGGCATTCGACAATGAGAAGCTGGGCGCCCACATCAACAACATGTACTGGGCCGTCATCGACCTGAGCAAGGCCGTTCACCGATTACTGACTTCGGACCGACCGCTTCAATACGTGAACCTCAATAACTCCCAAGGCTTCATGGCTCTGCCAATCAGCCCGACAAAGCTATTCCTTGCGGCGAACAGTACTCAGTCGATCATGAACGTGCGCGGACAAAAGCCAGAGAAGGTCATCCGCGAGGTCAATCTCTTCGTCGTCTCGCGCGCCCGCCGATTTGTATTTGCTCAGGACGAGTCTCAAGAGAGCTTCATCAAGAAGCGCATTCATACAGCGATGGAGCCCACACCTTTGTTCCCGAGCTTTGGCGCGTAAAAGAGAATAGAAACCAAACAGGTATTACGGTGACAGTGCACTCAATTCGGATGAGTTGAATGCTTATCAATTAAATGCACTGTCACCATAATGCCCAAAGCGGTTACGAAACTGATTCCGAACGGCCTCATCCTTGCTTAGTACGCTGACCGCCTTATTACCGGTCTCGCGACCGCGCTCGCTGTCGGCTCCCGCCGTCATTTCCATGGCGGCGTTGCGATCACTGCCTTGAAAGCGGGGCCATCTTTCCGGCCGCGGCTTCGCCTTGGCGGAGGCGGACCATCGCTCCGCGCTGGCGCTCCATAATAAAAATTTGGAATGTCAACCCGCTCTGGGCGTTCGATGGCAGAGGGCCCGGGTTTCGAACCCAAAAACGCGGCTTTTCCGTCGGCGGTGTACTGGTATCCTCAAAAGCTCTTTGGAGTCGAACCGTGGGTGTGCCCTTCACCAAATTTTCCGGTGGACCGGCTGATTTTGTTGGTGCCAGACATGGTCAGGATCACCACACTCCCGCTGCGACACGCGATGTCCGCGGGCGCTTCCAGCGGCGGATGTGTGGCGCCGCTTCGGCCTCTCTCATGTCGGGACCGATGATGCGAAAGCTTCTGGCGATTTTGGTGATCTCGTGCTGGGCCAGTTTGGCTTACGCACAAAAGGCCGACCTCATTGTCACGAACGCAAAGCTCGTGACGCTCGATCCCGCATCGACGATCGCGCAGGCTCTCGCAGTCCGCGACGGCAAGATCGTCGCGATTGGCGGCAACGATGCCATGGAAGGCCTGATCGGGCCCGCGACGCGCCGTGTCGACGCAGGTGGACGCACCATCATTCCGGGATTGATCGATTCCCATATTCACGCGGTGCGCGCCGGCCTCACCTACGCAACCGAGGTCAACTGGATCGGCGCAAAGACGATTCCCGAGGCCATGGAACGCTTGGCCCAGGCGGCAAAGGCGCGCCCGGCGTCCTGGATCATCGTGGCCGGTGGCTGGAGCGAATTGCAATTTGCGGAGAAGCGGCGGCCAACGCTCGCCGAGGTGATGGCGGCCGTTCCCGACAATCCGGCTTACATCCAGCTGTTCTATTCGGCGGTGCTGATGACGCCAAAGGCGCAGCAAGCGCTCGGGATGTCCGCGGATCAGTTGCCGGCCGGTATCACGGCCGCATCGGGCGACGCCACGGGCTGGCTCAACGGCTCCATTGTCAGTATCTCCGCGCTGTTCGATCGGCTGCCTCGGCCGAATTTCGAAGAGAATGTCGCCGGGACCCGGCAGTTCTTCACGGAGCTCAATCGTCTTGGCGTGACCGGGATCGTGGATCCCGGCGGCTTCAGCATTTATCCCAGCCATTACGCCGCCTTGCAAAAGCTCTGGCGTGAAAAATCGCTTTCGGTTCGGGTTACCTACAGCCTGTTCGCCCAGAATGTCGGCGCGGAATTCGAGGAGTACAAGTCTCTCACGCCCTTCCTGCCGATGGGATTTGGCGACGACATGCTGCGGTTCAACGGACTAGGCGAGCGGATCACCGGCGCCATGTACAACAACAATGCGCCCGACGCGGCCGCCAAGGACAAGTTTCGCGAGATCATTCGCTGGGCGGCCAAGCAAGGGCTGACGGTCACCATCCACTGGCAGGAAGACAAATCCGTCCATCACCTCCTGGACCTCTATGACGAGGTCAACAAGGAGACGCCGCTCGCGCCGTTGCGCTGGTCCATCGCCCATCTCGACAACACCTCGCCCGAAACGCTCGCGCGCATGAAAGCCCTTGGCGTCGGCTGGACCATGCAGGACGCGATGTATCTCGGCGGCGACGGTATCGTGGCGCAGGCCGGCGAAGCCGCGCGCAGCATGCCACCCCTCGTCACGGCGTTGCGCATGGGGGTCCATGTCGGGGCCGGCACGGATGCGCATCGGGTCGCATCGTACAATCCGTTCGTGGCGCTGCAATGGATGCTCGACGGCAAGACCGTCGGCGGACTCTCGACGCGCGGCCCGGACGAAACACCCAGCCGCGAAGATGCCTTGCGCCTCTACACCGTGGGAAGCGCGTGGTTCTGCTTCGACGAGACGCGGCGCGGCACGTTGGAGACCGGCAAGCTCGCCGACTTCGCGATTCTCGATCGGGATTTCATGTCCGTCCCCGTCGAGCAAATCGGCGCCACGGCGTCCCTGCTGACGGTCGTGGGCGGCAAAATCGTCTACGCAGCGGATGCTTTCGCGAGCGCAAAATAGAAGCTGGAGGGCGACCGTGCTGCTCTCACGAAATCTTTGCCTGTTGTCCATTGCAGCGACATGCTCTCGGCCCACACATGCAGCTTCGGCGGCCGAGCCGGATGGCATACCAATCTCGCCGCCTGCTATCCCTGCGGCGATATCGTGATTGTGCACTCAGTGAGCCCGCCCCCTTTTGGGGTACGAAGACTTTTAACTAAGTGCACTGTCACCGTAATCCCTTTGTAAAAACGTGAATGAAAATCTACGCGGCACGACGAGACGTGTTCACCTCGTGCGCGGCTGCCTTTCTGAAGCTGTGACGGCGAGACCCTCGCCGAAAACGCACATAGACCCCCGCCGCATACCGGCCCATATTACCCAGGCATCACTTTGTTCGACGAGCAAGGGAGCCACCGCATGTACGCCAACATTCTCTTGAGCACGGACGGATCGGACGTCGCGACGAAGGGCGTTGAGCATGGCATTTCCCTGGCGAAGGCCTTGAACGCCAGGCTGACGATCATCACTGTGACGGAAGCACTGCCGATCGACTATGGGGGCGGACACGACTCGGGATGGATTCCGACGCAGGACGAGATCGATAGCTTTGACGCGGCCTGCAAGGTCCGTGCGGGCAAGGTGCTCGATCAAGCGCGCGCGATGTCGGAGCAGATCGGCGCGCCTGCAGAATTCTTGCACGTTCCGAATGCGCACCCGGCGACTGCGATCATTGAAACAGCCAAGCTCGGGGGATACGACCTGATCGTCATGGCCTCTCATGGACGACGCGGCCTCAGGAAGCTGTTTTTGGGCAGCCAGACATCCGAGGTCCTGGTGGACGGCAGCGTCCCGGTGCTGGTGGTGCCGAAGCCGGCATCAGTGTAGGGATTATTGGCACCACTCAGCTGATCCGCTGAACGAGGGGCGACGCGTGGTGTGCGGCGCAGCCTGAACCAGGTGAGAGCAACTAAATCCCCGATCCGGCATTATCCCCGCGACCCGTTTCGCGGAGGTCTCACGATGGAAGACCAGAATCGGATGACCCTGGTTTTGAGTGCTGTCGCCCTCGCCGTTGCCGTCGTGGCCACGATCACGATGGAGCGCGTCAACATGCCTGCGGTCAGCAACGACGCAGCTCCCGGAACAGTCGGTCTCGCCAGGCCGCACCCATCGCTGGACCGTGCGGCCGGTGAGCCGATCCAGACGGTCGGCGGCCCCTCCAACGCGAGTATTCGCGGGCGTCCCTGACCGAACGCCGGGATCAGGGCACAGCACTCTTGATGATTTCTGCCGCTTTCACGGGTTCAATATCCTATACAAGGCGCCCGTCCCCCCACCGCGGCAGGAGCCATCCATGACCAGTGAAAAAGGCCCTAACATCAAGAAGAAGCAGAAATGCAAGAACTGCGAAGGCAAAGGCCTGCTCAAGAAGGGCGACAAGGTGGTGAAGTGCCAGCGCTGCAAGGGCACGGGCGTGCGGTAATGATGAGGTGACGCCGCCCGGCTGCGCTAATTCGTGCAGACCCCGCCGGCAAAATGCTTCTCGACGATGTATTTCGAATGCACCACGATCGGCTCGACCAGCTCGAAGTCGGTAGCGCCGCCGACGTAGAATGTGCGGTCGGCCCCCTGCATGCGGGCGAGGTCGGCATAGATGCCGGTCTTGATCTGGTCCGGCGTGAAGTGCTGGAAGTAGGTGAACTCGTCGAACGTGTGCCAGCGCGGCTGGCTGGTGTCGATCGTGCCGCCGAGCAGTTTGGTCAGGCGCTTGACCTCCGCGATGACCTCGTCGCCGGTCTGCTTGTCCCTGGGGCGGGTGTAGAACTGCGTGAACATGTTGCCGCTGTCCTGAAACTGCCGCGCGACCGCCCATGGCGTGCCCTGTTCGGTGAGCGGCAGCACCGGCGCGACCGGCGCCTCCATCTTCATGTCGATCCAGAACGTCGTCATGCAATACGGATTGAACTTGATCTCGTGATTCACTTTCTGCTCCGCGGCATTGGGAGCAAGGCCGAGCTGCGCGAACACGTCCGTCGTCAACGGACAGGCGAGCACCAGATAGTCATAGAGCTTGCTGTCCTTGACGATCTTGAGGTCGTTCAGGTCCTGCTCGGGATACTCCATGTCGATCCGGACGCCGGCCGCCGTGCGCTCGATTTTGGTGATGTTGACGTTGAGCCGGACGTTGAGGCGCCAGGACACCCGTTCCCACAGCCGCTGAAACCCGTCGGTGAAGCGCCGCGGCCAGCTCCCGATGATCCAGTTGACCGGGCCGAGCCCGAACACCATCGGAAAGAACGTCCGGACCGACATGTAGCGCAGCGCGTAGGGCGTCGCGATGTCGTCGAGCTGGCCATAGCCCATGATCGTGATCGGAAACTGGAACAGGGTGGCGAGCGGCATCAGATCCTGTTTTGCGAGCCAGGACTTGAAGTCGACGCAGAGCTCGGGGCGCTCGTGGATCTTGTCGAGATAGTCAGGCGCGTCGATGACGCCGCTGAGCTGCCACCGGATATAGAGATATCGAACCGCCGCCCAGAGGAAGGTCCACACCGAGATCGTGGACTTGGTGTAGGGATCGTAGAGCACGGCCTTCATGAGCGATCGGTATGTGAAGCTGTTGCCATCAGGCGCGATGTCGATCGAGGTATAGGGCTCCTCGGCATAGGTGGTCGCGCCGACCTCGGCCGCGATCGCCAGCGTCTCCTGGTAGGCCCAGGTGACGTAATTGGCACCGAGGTCATAGCTCATGCCGTCGACGGTGAGACTCTTGCAGAGCCCGCCAATCTGGCCGAGCTTCTCGAGCACCGTGACGTTGTGAAACCCGTTCTTCGACAGGAACCATGCGGTCGACAGGCCCGCCGGGCCCGCGCCGATGATTGCAATGGTCGCGTGGCAGTCGACGGCGTCGATGCGGGTCATGGGTTTTCCAGGTGAAGCGCGGATGTGTCGGGCCGATCCCGGGACGATGACGCCGTGACGCGGCGGCATCGTTCAACTTGAGATCGACCATGAGCCGACATGCATACTGCTGGTTTTCCAGAGGCCGCGCAAGCTCTGGTTGTGATCAATTCCGCAGTCCCGCAAGTGGGGCGGTCTCGCCGAGTGCAACCTCGATTGGCACTTCCTGCGGCAAGGCGCGTTGCGGTCTTTTCGAAGGAGATGCAGATGGCCAAGACCGACGCGCAAGGCGCCAAGACCGGGACATCGACCGGGACATCGGCGACGGATTCGGCAGCGCTCAACCCCGGCGATGAAGCCGCACCGGGAACGACGGGCACGGGCGAAGATGTGTGCCCCGATTGCCATGGCAAGGGGCGGATCGACGGCGCGCCCTGCGCGACGTGCGGCGGGAGCGGGACCGTGATCCGGGCCGTCGGCGGGGCCTGAGCAAAGCGCGGGAGCGCGGTGCTTGCACCGGGCCTTGGCTTTCGATCGCAGCTTCATTGTTCCAGCAACGAACAGCCTGGATCCGTGTTTTCGGGATGCGAGACATAATGAGGCGCGCCATGACCAGGGATCCCGGACTGAAGCCCGACGATTTTCCCATCGAAGCCGACAAGGACAGGCTCAGGACCCACAAGGGCGAGCCGATCGCCTCGGCCGAGTCGGAGAAGATCGCGGATCAGATCGCCGAACGGCTGAACGAGCATGCCCACCAGGAAGAGCAGGATCGTTGGTCGGCCTAGACGCTTCGCCTTGCCGGCCCCCATCCGGAAAGAGCAACGCCGATAGGAACGGCTTTGTAGGAACGACCTGGGGCCGTTGCGTATTGGGCCGCGCCGGGTCCTTGCGATTCCGGCACTGGCGGCCTCGGTTCGAAGCCCGCCCCCGGGCCACAGGCCGGGGCCGCCTGACGGGGATCAGCCCGTCATCTCAACCCGGCATCTCAGCCCGGCATGGAGCACTACGCGAGAGACTATGGAGGCGCCCACACCAGGGATGCAAAACCCGCTTCGACAGGCGCGGCTCTACGGCTACCTGATCGAACGCGAGGGCGCGCTGTTTCATCCCGGCGGCAGCCACCCGCTGTGCAGCGCAGGCATGACGCGACGCATGATCGAGGCGGGCTGGCTGGTGAAAGCCGGCGATCGCTACGAGCTGACGCCGCAAGCGCGGGAATTGATCGCCCCGGGCGCGATGAGTCCGGGATGACTTAATCGTCGCTGGTGCGGCATTTCCGCGCCCGCGCAGGAACAGGTGCGTGCCGAGATCTTTGCCTCGGCACGGTATGTGACGACGTCAAGCACAGGAGCGGACATGAAAAAGCTGGTTCTCGCGGGGCTCGTTGCGGCTCTCGCATTTTCCCCTGCCGCATTCGCGCAAGGCGGCGCGGGTGCGTCCAGGACCGGGTCGAGCATCGACTCCTCCAGCACCGGCGGCGCGACGGGAGCAGGAGCCTCCAGCCTCAACACGTCATCGGACAACAATGGCGGCGGCGCGAACGCACCGGCCAAGTCGTCCACGACGCGGCCAAGCGACAACGACACCAGGCAAACGCAAGGAGGCCAGCAGGCCATGCCGGGTTCCGGCTCCACCGGAGCGAACCGCAAATAGGCGCGCTGCGAACCGCTGGCCGATTGCCCTCACGCAAAAGGCCCGGACCATCGTCCGGGCCTTGTCTCGTCACCACCAGGGATCCCAATAGGGCGGTGGAGCGTAGGCGTAAGGCACATAATAGGCCCGCCGCACGACGCGCGGTCCATAGTAGCCGTAGGGCGGGCCATAGTAGCGCGGGCCATAATAGGCATCGGCCGCGAGCCCCGCCGCAAGCGCACCGGCAACAAGACCGAAGCCGATACCCGGGCCTCCCCAACGGCCGTGCCAGCCGCCGCGCCAGCCATGGGCTTCCGCCGGCGAGGCCGCCGCCACGAACAGGGCCGAGATCATCGTCAGGACTAAAGCAAGTTTCTTCATGTGCGACTCCCAGAACTTGGAAACCGACCGCAAAACGCCAGACCGGAATTGAAGTTTCCGAGCGTTCCGGAAAATTTTGCCAGCAAACTGGTTTCAAGAGCCGGCTGCCAGCCGCCCCCCGATGGCAGCCCGAACCTTTTCGAACGCGCGCATTTCGATCTGCCGCACCCGCTCGCGTGACACGCCATATCGCGCCGCGAGTTGCTCGAGTCTCAGCGGCGGCTCGGAGAGCCAGCGCGCCTCGAGAATGTCGCGCTCGCGCGGCTTGAGGACGTCCAGCGCGCCGGCAAGGGCTTCACGCCTCCGTTTGGTTTCTTCCCGCTCGGCGTATTCGGCTTCAGGACTGGACGCGGGGTCGACGAGCCAGTCCTGGACTTCGCCGCCGTCGGCGTCGCGCACCAAAGCGTTGAGCGACAGGTCGCCGCCGAGGCGCCGGTTCATCTCGATCACGTCGTTCTCCTGCACGCCGAGCCGCCGCGCGATCTGGCTGGCGTGCTCGGGGCGGAGATCACCATCCTCCAGGGCGGAGATTTCCGCCTTGGTCCTGCGAAGCTTGAAGAACAGCTTCTTCTGCGCGCCGCTGTTGGCAATCTTGACCAGCGACCAGGACCGCAGGATGTATTCCTGTATCGACGCCTTGATCCACCACATCGCGTAGGTCGCAAGCCGAAAGCCCCGCTCCGGCTCGAAGCGCTTGACGGCGTGCATCAGGCCGACGTTTCCTTCGGAAATGATGTCCGCAACCGGCAGGCCGTAGCCGCGATATCCCATTGCAATCCTGGCAACGAGCCGCAGATGGCTTGTGACCAGATGATAGGCTGCCTCGCGGTCGCCGTGCTCGCGCCATCGCTTCGCGTAGGCCATTTCCTGGTCGGGCCGCAGCATCGGAAACTTGCGAATTTCGGCCAGATAATGTGTCAATCCGCCCTCAGGCGACAGCATCGGAACAGTTGCAGTGCTTCCCATGGCCCACCTCTTCGAGTTTGTCTGCTTACGCTCCAAAATCGTCATGACCAAAAATGGTTTCGGCCGACGATGTTACGACCGGTCGGGCCGGCGCGTGAGTTTGCGGCGGCTCCGGCCGCGTCACGAGATAGAGCTCGCCCGCCACCAATAGGAGGGCAGCGACGGCCAGGGCCAACATGCCGAGCACCAGATCGCTGTCATCATCCATGCGCGTTCGAAACGTGTGTCGATGTCGAAGATCGGCAGCCATTGCCATTGGCTATCCGCGACATCGAACGTCGACACCGGAATTTTGTTCCGGCCTTTTGGCGTCCCGCCCAGACGCGCCCTCACCCCGCCAGCGACTTCCTCGTCGCGCGAAGAATATCGTCCGACAGTTTGGGATCGTCCACGGCGCGGGCCAGCACGAGGGCGCCGACCATGGAGGCGGCGGCTGCGAGCGCCTTGTCCTCGCGCTGCCGCGGCTTCAGCGTGGAGGCCATCCGGCTGCTCAGCAAGCCGATCACGCCGCGCACGCCGGCGGTGAAGCGCTGCCTCAGGCCGCCGCCTTGACGTGACACTTCACAGGCGAGCGCAGCGAAGGGGCAGCCGGCGGCGGGATCGTCGCGATGCCCTGGTGAGAGATATTCCGAAAGATAGTCCTCGAGTTCGAACGCCTCGGGCACTTCCTGGCCTTTGGCCTTGATCGCATGCGCCACCGCTTCCTCGACCAGCCGCTCCTTGGAGCCGAACTGGCTGTACAGGCTGCCGTGCGTCATCCCGGCCGCCTCGGCGAGCGCGTCGACACCGACGCCAGCGATGCCGCGCTCCCGCAGCAGCCGCGAGGCGGTCTCGAGAATATGCTCGCGATTTTTGGCGGCCTGTTCCTTTGAGACGCGCATGGGACCGATCCTCGGATGCGGGGGCTTGACTTTTATAATTACGATCGTCATGTATATCAATAATTACGATCGTAATCAAACGATTTCAGGCCCGGTAGCGGCGTCGGAGAGGCATTATGAACAGGATTACACCGAAGATCGCGCTGGTGACCGGCGCCTCCTCAGGCATCGGCCAGGCCACGGCGGAGCGGCTCGCCAACGCCGGCTACAAGGTGTTCGGCACCAGCAGGCGGGGCGCGCAGCCGGGCAAGCAGCCGTTCGAGATGCTGGCCCTCGACGTCACCAGCGATGCGTCGGTGGAAGCCGCCGTCGGCGAAGTGATCCGGCGCGAGGGCCGCATCGACCTGCTGGTGAATAACGCCGGCTTCGGCGTTGCCCCTGCCGGCGCGGAAGAGAGCTCGATGGAGCAGGCGCGCGCGATTTTCGAGACGAACTTCTTCGGCCTGATCCGGATGACGCGCGCCGTGGTGCCGCACATGCGCCGCCAGGGAAATGGCCGCATCATCAATATCGGCTCGGTGCTCGGCTTTCTGCCGATGCCTTACGGCGCGCTCTATGCCGCGACCAAGCACGCGGTGGCAGGCTATTCGGAATCGCTCGACCATGAACTGCGCACGCGGGGCATCCGGGTCTCCGTGGTCGAGCCCGCCTACACCAAGACGCCGTTCGACGCGAACTTCATGGAGCCCGACGCCACGCTCGAGGAATATCGCGAGGCGCGCGCCGGCGTGACCAAGCGGGTGAACGAAGTGATGGCGACGGCCGAACAGCCCGGCGTGGTGGCCGAGACCGTGCTGAAGGCCGCGAGCGCGGCGCGCCCGCAACTCAAATACGCGGCCGGCAGCCTTGCGAAGCGCCTGCGGTTTCTGCGCCGGTTTGCGCCTGCAGCCCTCGTCGATGCCGGGCTTCGAAAGGATTTGCGGCTCGATGCGACTGCGGCGCCGCAGCCCGCCCGCACGGCGCGGGCTTTCTGAAGGCGCGCGACCAGCCGCAAGCTTGCCGTTGCCAAGAACCTCCGGACCGAGAGAAAAAATGAAAGCCCTCATCTTCAAGCGCTACGGCAAGCCGGACCAGATCGCGTTGGCCGAGATCCCCCGGCCGACGCCGAAGCCGAACGAAATCCTGGTCCAGGTTCACGCCGCGGGCTTGAACCCGATCGACAACATGATTCCGAAAGGGACGTTCAAGCCGATCCTCAAGTTTCAGCTGCCGGCCACGCTGGGCAGCGATCTCGCGGGCATCGTCGTCGAGGTCGGAAGCCGCGTGACCCGCTTCAAGCCCGGCGATGCCGTCTTTGCCAGCATCTTCGATCTCGGCACCGGCGCTCTCGCCGAATTCGCGATCGTGCCGGAGGATGCCGCCGCGCTCAAGCCTGCGAATCTGGACTTCGTGCAGGCGGCCTCGATCCCGATGGTCGGCCTGACATCGTGGCAGGCGCTTAGGGAGCGAATACAGCTCAAGCCCGGCCAGAAGGTGTTCATTCCCGCGGGCGCCGGCGGGATCGGCACATTCGCGATCCAGGTCGCGAAATATCTCGGGGCAAAAGTGGGGACGACGACCAGCACCGGCAATATCGATCTGGTGCGCAGCCTCGGGGCCGACGAGGTGATCGACTACAAAACCCAGCAATTCGAGGCGGTGCTGCGGGACTACGACGCGGTGCTGGGTACGCTCAGGGGCGACGCGCTCGAGACATCGCTTCGGATCCTGAAGCGGGGGAGCAGGATTGCTTCGCTGGTCGGGCCGCCGGACGCCGCGTTCGCGCGCGCCCGGGGCATGAATGTTTTCATGGTGCTGCTGTTCGGATTGCTGAGCCGCAAGATCATTCGCCAAGCCGGCAAAATCGGTGCTGAGTACTCGTTCGTGTTCGTGCACCCGGACGGCAGCCAACTCGCCGAGATCGGCGAGCTTCTCAAGGCGGAGCGTATCCGGCCGGTGATCGACAAGGTCTTTCCGTTCGAACAGGCGAAAGAGGCGCTGGCGTATCTGGAAAAGGGACGAGCCAAGGGGAAAATCGTCGTCCAGATAAGATGAGGGCGCGGATGCGGCCCGCCCAATCGCCTCAGCCCTCGACCCGCCACAGCCGCCATCGCTCCGGCACGCCCTTCAGCTGGTGCACGCCGTGATCCCTGAAGCGGATCTCGGACTGCGTCGTCATCAGCTCCTTCACCGCACTCGACACCAACACCTCGCCGGCGCGCGCTTTTGCGGCGACGCGGGTGCCGATGTGGAAGGCGAGGCCGACCGCTTCGGTGCCGCTCACGGTGTATTCGCCGGCATGCAGGCCGACCCTGATCTCGAGGCCGAGCGTACGCACGGCCTTCTGGATCGCGGTCGCGCAATTGATTCCGGCGGCCGGCGTCTTGAACGTCGCCAGCACGCCATCGCCCGTGGTCGTGACTTCCTTGCCGCGCGAGCTCTTCAGCTCCTTGCGGACCGCCGCGTAATAATGACCCATGATCTTGGTCCAGCGGACATCGCCGAGCTTTGCGGCTTTTGCGGTGGAGCCGACGATATCGACGATCAGGATCGTGGCGAGCGCTCGCTTGAGTTCGGTGCTGCCTGCGGCCGGTCGGCGCCGGAGCACGATCGCGCCGACGAGCGGTTCATAGCGATGGTTGCGGCGCCGCGCGATCGCGGCCTTTGCGTAATCCTGGGCACGCTGCGCGCTGCCGCAGCGAATGGTCTTCTCCTGCGGCAGACGGGTCCAGTAGACCTTTCGTCCGTCACCGGCGCCCTGGACCTCCACGGCGCCCCATTTCAGGAGGATCGCCGTGCCGACGCGCCGGACGCACCACGCCTTCGACGTGTAACCCGATACGTTCGACTGATGGATTCCGATGCGGAGGAATTTTGGCATGAACGTGCGGCCGATCGAAGCAACGTTTGGGCTACCCAGGGTCAAGCGTAGTGACACACTCGCGCATTGGCAATACGATCCGCCGTCAACACCTGTTCATTTGAAACCAGTGCAATATGCAAAGCCATTTTCGCGCTTTTTGTGAAGCCGCCCTGTTGTCAGCCGCACTCGCAATCGTCGCCTTGCCGGACATGGCGCGTGCGCAGTCGGGGAGCGCCGGCGGCAGCATCGGCAATGACGAAAAATCGCTGTCCGGTTCGCGCGGGACGCCGCAGGCAACCGAGCCTTCGAAGCCGGCACGACGCGGCAAGCCCACGGACGACGAGCCGCGCCGCGCGCCGCAAAAGAGCGGCGGAGGCGGCAATCTCGACGGAGCATGGGTGCTGACCAGTGTCGGCGCGTCCTGCGGCACCTCCACCGACACGGTGGTCATCACCGGCGGCAAGCTGGTGGGACAGTACGGCACCGCCCAAGTCAGTCCGAACGGCTCCACCTCCGGCGTCGGTGCCGCCGGAAGCCTGAGTTGGACCATGTCCGGGCGATTTTCAGGCCGCAGCGGCTCCGGTACGTTCCAGCGATCCGATGGATGTGTCGGAAGCTGGACCGGATCGAAACAGTGATGGTCCTTGCCTCACCCCTGATACGCAAACAGCTCGATCGGCTCGCTGAAGCCGCGCACACCGTGCTCGCCAACGCGCTCCAGATCGAACTGGCCGCCGACGAGATCGGCGAAGTCGCGTGATAGCAGCACCGTCTTTCCCAATTGCTTGGTCAAGGCTTCGAGGCGCGAGGCCATGTTGACGGCGGGACCGATCACGGTGAAGTCGAGCCGGGTGGACGATCCGATATTGCCGTACATGACGTCGCCGACATGGACGCCGATGCCGTAGTTCAGCGGCGCGCGGCCGGTGCCGTCGTTGCGCGCGTTCAACGCGATCATGGCCTGACGGGCTTCGGTCACGGCATGCAGCAGGTTTGCGCCGGCGTTGGGCTCGCTGAGCGGGAAGATGGCGAGCAGGCCGTCACCGATGAATTTCAGGATCTCGCCGCCATGCCGCGCGATCGGCTCCGACATCGCGTCGAAATAGTCGTTGAGCAGATCGATGACGTCGTCGCGCGGCCAATTGTCGGAAATCTTGGTGAACTCGCGCAGATCGCAGATCATGATCGCGGCGCGCACCGTCGTGCCGGTGCCGCGCCGCGTGGCGCCGGCCAGGATGAGCTCGCCGGCATGGGAGCCGACATAGGTCTCGAGCAGCGTTCGCGCCAGGCGATTCTTGATGCGGATCTCGCTGACCAGCGCCAGCACCGGCAATATGTTCTTGAGGGCGGCGACATGGGCGCCGTCGAAACCGCCGGGCCGGTTGGTCGCGAAGGTGACGAGATGGCGCTTGCCGAGCGTATGATAGAGCGGCCAGGCCACATAGTCGGTCAGACCCTGCGCGCGCATCTCGCGATAGAGCGCGTGCTTGCGGCCGAGCGAGGGGTCGCGCTCGAGATTCTCGCGCACCTCGGTTGCGCCGTCGAACATCTCGTTGGCGGGACTGCCGATGTATTCAGACCGCTCGCGGACTTCGTAGTCGACCCGCGCAATCTCCGCCTCGCGCATGCCGTCGGCCCACATGAAGCGGGCGCCCAGCCATTGCGGATGCTGGATCAGCACGTGAACCGTCGACCGCGCCAGCGGAATGCCGGCCTGCTGAAGCCGGATGCACATCTCGGCAAAGATCTTGTCGATGAAGCGCTCGTCGCGCGTGCCGTTGATCAGCCAATCGACGACGCCGTCGGATAGCGTGGCGTTCTTGTCTCGCGAGGTCATATCTGCCCGTTCATATCGTGGCTGCCCATATCGTGCTCTGGGCAGCGGCTGCATCAGGGCAGATATCGTGCTCCGGCGCGACGGCGTCAACCTAGCCAATTGCACGGATTGTGCGCACCGATCCGGCGGCGGGAACGCGGTTCAGCCGACGATTTGAATAGAGCTCAGCACGGCCAGCCCCGACACAAGCGCAAGCGTCGACGCCCCCGTCAGTTCGACCTTCAACGTGTTCTCGTGCGAAATCGAAAAATCCGTGCCGTCGAGACGGATGCCGCAGTCGCCGCGCGCCGCATAAATCAGATGCGTGCCGGCGGACAATCGCCGCTCACCGGGCGCCTTAAGCGCTTCGAGCTCAAGCGCCACTGCACCGCGCCGGCCCATCAAATTCACCACCTCGACTGGCCCTTCCTCGAGCCTGGTCACGATCTCGAGCTCGCCGGTGAAGCGCACCGTCGTGAACGGCTCGCGCTCGTCGAATTCCTGGTTGGGCGATTTCAGCACCAGCCCGCGTCCGCCGACCACCATCTGCAAACGGTCGATGCCGGGCATATGGGAGAAGGGCCCGGGTGCCACGATCGGCGTGGCCGCGAAGCGCCACAGCAGGCTGTCCCAATCCTTCGCATTGGACTCAGCGCGATGGGCATCCGCGATATCGGTAAAGATGCCGCCGCCGTTCTTCCAGGGCGAGCGGGTATAGTCCTCGGATTTCAGCAGTGTGGTTTTCATGAATTGAGGTGGTCCGGGAGCGCGAGAGGGCGGGTGTCAGTTACGTATCATGCAGGCGGAATCGTCGCCAGTTCGTTTCCGACAGCACGCCAATCTCTTGCGACTACTTCGTCGTCAGTGCCGCGACCGGGCGCCACGCAACATCAGGCGCGCTCTCAACCAACTGCCGGCAGCGGTCGCGCATCAGTTCAGCAGGGCGATCCGGGCCGCGCATATTCAGCACGGCTTCGAAATCAGCGAGTGCAGCCGCAAACCGGCGCGCGCGATAGCTGGCGAGGCCCTGTTCATAGCGGACGATCCAATCAAGCCTCTCCCCGCCGCTCTCCCCGGCAAGTCCGATCAATTCGTAGACCGCAAAGCCCTCCTCACGTCCATACACGGCGATGCTGTCGATCTCGCGCGTGACGATGGCGCCGCGTGCGAGACGTTCGGTCGCTTCGCCAATGAGGATTTGCGTGCCGTAGGATTTGTTGGCGCCCTCGAGGCGGCTCGCGACGTTCACGGCATCCCCGATCACGGTATAATTCAGGCGCAGCTCGGAACCGATATTGCCGACCAGCATGCGGCCGGAATTGATGCCGATCCGGATCTGGAGCGGCTGGCCGAGGTCGTCGGCAAGGCCCGACGCCGCGATCGCCCTGCAACAGCCGAGCGCCGCACGGCAGCAGCGTAGCGCGTGGTCGGCCTGCGGCTGCGGCGCGCCCCAGAACGCCATGACGGCGTCGCCGATGAACTTGTCGATGGTGCCGCCATTGGCGACGACGGCCTCCGAGGCGAGGTCGAGATAGCGCGACAACAGCGGCACCACGCGATCGCCGAGCCGCTCGGACAGTCCGGTGAAGCCGGCGATGTCGACGAAGATCACGCTGAGCTCCTGCATGCTGCCACCTGGGCTTGCCTCGACGCCCTGGCGCAACAGCGAGCGGACCAGATCGGCCGGGATGAACTTGCGAAACGCGGAAAGGCCGGCCGCCATCTCGGCGATCGCGCCCGACAGGCTCGCGATCTCCTTGAGCCGCGACGGATGGCGGCGGACCTGCTCCAGCGCGAAGGCTTCGACATGGCGCAGCTCGCCGACGACGCGCGACAGCGGTGCGGCGATGACGGAACGCGCCAGCATCGCCGAGGCCAATGCTGCGAGCACGGCGCCGATGCCAAGGCCGATGATCAGGCGGCGCAACGTCGTCTCGACCGGACCAAGGAACTCGGCCTCGGGGATCACGGTCGCCAACGACCAGCCAGGAAACGGCAGGGGCGTGAGCGCCACTTCGTAAGCGCCGCCAGCCGATGTCAGCCGACTTCGCCAGGCGTCCTTGCGACCATCCTCGCCCGCCTTCACGAGTGCCATCCGCGCCAGCGGTAGCAGCGTCGTATCGCCCTTCGCAGCGTGCAGCTCGTCGGCGTCCTTATCGGGCGCCGCGATCAGCTCGCCGCTGCCGTCGATGATGAAAGCCGTTCCGGTGCGCCCGACCTCGAGCTGCGACAGGAAGCGCGCGAGCCGGGTGTATTCGATGACGATGGCGAGGACGCCCTGCCGCTCCTGGTAGACGTCGATCGGACCGGCAAAGGCAATCGACGGTCGCTCGCCGGTCGGATGGTCCATGACCTTGAACCACTCCGGCTCCGCGGCCGCCAGGCCGGTCTTGAACCAGGCGCGATCGGCGACGTGAAAATCGGTCGGCTCGAAACGGCGATTGGCGAATTCGATGTCGCCGGGCACCACCTCGTATTCGTCGATGCGGCGCTGGCCGGCATGATCGGTCAGCGAGATCTCCATCATCTCCAGGCGGCGGTCGCCGAGCTTGTGCGCGGCGAAGAAGGTCCCGTCGGGCCAGCCAAAGGCGACCCAGGAGATCGTCGCCTGCGATTGCAGTTGCGACAGGAACACGAATTCGCGCTTGTCGGCCTCGCGGGTGTCGAGCACGTTCTGGAGGAACAGGGTGCGGATCGCGGTGTGGGCGGCACGCGCCTCGTCCACGATCGCGGCGACCTCCTTGCGGACGGCGGCCACGATCTGCTCGTTGATGGTCGATGCGAGCTGCCGGCTCGCCGCCTCTGCCGTGCGCCACCACAACAGGCTGGAGAGGGCGGCGGTCAAAAGGATCGCGGTCAGAACCAGCGCCGAGACGGCGAGGCGAATGCTGACCGTCAGCTTCGCGAGCGCGCGCAGGTGCCGTCCGGGATCGACATTCATCGCTGTTTCCGTTCTCCGGCAAAGCGGCGACTGGCCACCTCCTGTTACCGCTCTACGTGGCACGCGTGCATCGTTACCTGTGGCAGCCACCGCGCCCCGCCGCCAATGCTCTCCGGCTAAGGTCTCGATAGACACTAGGCATTGGATTGACCGGCCCGTCACCCGCTAATCCGATCCAAGCGCACAGCCCGTGCGCCCATCTAACGGCCTCACGAACTCGTGACCTGCTCGATCGGTAACGCGAGCTGGCTGCGAGGCGAACCGAACAAGGCGCTCTTCGCCTGCCAGGCGATGCCATCTCGAACAGGAGAAACTTCAATGTCTGCCAAACTTGCCGTGACCACGCTCGTTCTCGCCGGCGCCATGTCGACCGCACTGGCGACCCTGGCCACTGCTGCTCCGCTGACCAAGGCCGAAGGCGACGCGGCCGTCGCCGCCAAGAAGGAAAGTGCTTCGGCGTCGCACTGAAGGGCCAGAACGATTGCGCCGCCGGACCGGGCACGACCTGCCAGGGCACCTCGACCGCCGACTTCCAGGGCAATGCCTGGAAATTCGTCCAGGGCGGCACCTGCACCAGCATCGAGCTGCCGGGCGGCAAGAAGGGCTCGCTCAAGCCGGTCTGACGCGCTGCGTCGCGACCACCACAACACGGAAGAGCGGAGAGAAACCATGACGACGGCAATCGCGCCTGACATGTCTGCGGTGCCCCTCCGCTATTCCGCGCCGATCGGCGGCGTCGCCGGGACCAGCTTCAAGCCCGAACATTTTCAGGCGATCCTGGGCGCGAAACCGCAGCGTGGCTTCTTCGAGGTCCACGCCGAGAACTACATGGGCGCCGGCGGACCGCCGCACCGCGCGCTGGAAGCGATCCGCCGCGACCATCCGCTGTCGCTGCATGGCGTGTGCATGTCGATCGGCGGACCACAGCCGCTCGACAAGACCCATCTGGCCCGCTTTCGCGCACTGGTGGCGCGTTACCAGCCCGCGCTGGTATCCGAGCATCTCGCCTGGTCGACGCATGAGAGCAGCTTCTTCAACGATTTGTTGCCGCTGCCCTACACCGCAGCCACGCTCCGAAACGTCTGCGATCACATCGATCAAGTGCAGGACGGGATCCGTCGCCCGCTGCTGCTGGAAAACCCGTCGACCTATGTCGCCTTTCGCGAATCGTCGATGAGCGAGACCGATTTCATCCGCACTGTTGCCGAGCGGACCGGCTGCGGGCTGCTGCTCGACATCAACAATGTATTCGTATCCGCGACCAATCACGGCTTCTCGGCACTCGACTACCTCGCGGACTTTCCGCTGCCGCGTGTCGAAGAGATCCATCTCGCCGGCCATGCCGAGCAGGCCGACGACGAAGGTGATCTGCTGCTGATCGACAGCCATGACGGCCCGGTCGCGGACGCCGTGTGGAAGCTGTACGAGATCGTCATCCGGCGCCGCGGCGGCGTGCCGACGCTGATCGAGTGGGACAGCAAGATCCCGGATTGGGCGGTCCTGCGAGCGGAAGCCGCCGCCGCGCAGGCGATCCTCGACCGCTGCCGCCCGGTCGGGCTGACGGGAGATCGTCATGCCGCCTGAGCCTGACCTTTGCTTTGCCGCAGCCTTTGCACCGGCGCTGCTGGACCCGGTGCGCCCTGCGCCTGAGATCGTGACCGGTCCGAACGGCAAGGCACCCGGCAAGCGCTACGACGTCTACCGCAACAACGTCACGGTCAGCCTGATCGACGCGCTCGCTGCGATCTATCCGGCGGTGCAGCGCATCACCGGCGCCGACTTCTTTCGTGCCATGGCGCGCTTCCATGTTCGCCAGACGCCGCCGATCTCACCGCTGCTGTTCGACTACGGCCGCGACTTCCCGGCCTTCATCGCGCAATATGAACATGCGCAGATGATGCCATGGCTCGCAGATGTCGCACGCATCGAGCGGGCCTGGCTTGATGCCTATCACGCCGCCGACGCTGCACCGCTGTCGCCGGCGCAGCTTGCCGCAGTTGCGCCGGAGCGGCTCGGCGACCTTGTTCTCATACCGCACCCGGCGGCGGGAATCGTGCGGTCGCAATTCGCGGCGGTGACGATATTTTCCGCCAACCGCGATACGTCGCCGGTCGGGCGCATCGACGCTGCGACACCGGAGGACGCGTTGGTCACCCGCGCCGAATTTAATGTCGTGGTCCGGCACCTGCCGCCGGGCGGAGCCGCATTCGCGAGCAGCCTGATGTCGGGTCGGCCGCTCGGCGAGGCCGCCGCACGCGCGCTGGACGCGGCGGCCGACTTCGACCTCGCTTCGAACATCACCGGCCTGATCGAGGCGGGCGCCTTCACCTCAATCGCTTTCGGAGACGTCTGATGATCACGGACCAACGCATGCAGGCGGGTGGCGGCCTGCCCTCGCTCGGGCTCCTCGTCGACAAGGCCAATCATCTGGTGCAGACCATCGCCTCGCCGTCGATCGTTCAACTCGTGCTCCGCGGCGCGCTGGCGGTGCCGTTCTGGCGTTCCGGCATGCTCAAATGGGCAGGCTTCCTCAGGCTCAACGACACTGCCGTGACGTTGTTCAGCGACGAGTTCATGCTGCATCTGCCGGGCGGGCCCTATCACTATCCGGCGCCGACCGTCATGGCCTTTCTCTCCGGATGCGGAGAGATCATGTTCCCGATTCTGCTCCTGCTCGGCTTCGGCACGCGGTTTGCGGCGCTCGGACTGCTGTTCATGACCGTCATCGTCGAGCTGACCGTGCCTGACGGCTGGCCGATCCACATCACCTGGGCGGCGATGGCGCTCGGCATCATGGCCTACGGGCCGGGACGCATCTCGCTGGACCACCTGATCTGCCGAGCGCGCGCTCCTGGGCCATAGCGCGAGCCGCCCTCTCACATCCCGCTCAGGCCGCTATCGACCGCGAGCGTCTGCGCGGTGACGTAGACGCTCTCGTCCGAGAGGAAGAACAGCACGGCATAGGCAATTTCCCAGGCGGTGGCCTGGCGGCCGAACGGGACATGGCCCTTGCCACGGTTGGGTCGGCTGGCGCCGGCCTCGCGGCCGTTCGGGGTGTCGACGAGGCCGGGATAGACCAAATTGGCGCGGATGCCGCGGCGCGAGCCGAGATGGGCGATGTTGCGCATGAGGCCGCCGAGCGCGGCTTTCGAGGAATCATACACCGCCATCTGCGAGCCGGCTTTCAGCGCGGCGATGGAGGAGATGAAGACGATCGATCCGCCGTTGTCGAATTTCGGCAGGCCCGCGCGGCAGCACAGCATCGGACCGCGAACGTTGACGTCGTAGATCGCATTCCACTCCTCGGGGCTGACGGCGTCGAGCCCGACCTTGCCGAAGGTGCCGATGTTGAGCACCATGCCGTCGAGCCCGCCCATGGCGCGATGTGCTTCCTCGATCATGCGCTGGACGTTGGATTCAGAGGTGACATCGGCCGTGATGGCAAAGCCCTCGCCGCCTTCGTCGATGATGTGCTTGACGGTCTGCTGCGCGGAGGTGTGGTTGAGATCGGCGACCGCGACCTTGGCGCCCTCACGCGCGCACAGAATGCTCATGGCGCGGCCGTTGCCGATCGGATCGGTGGCGGCATCGAACACGCGCTGGCCACCGCCGACGATCAGGATGCGGCGGCCCCTAAAGCGCCCCCTGCCCGGCGCTTCGCCCAGCGATTCCGCACTCGGCGGGCGGACATAGCGGTCCGGTCTGGTCTCGGAATTCTCGGACATGCGCGCCGCCTATGTCTTGCCGCCGTCATAGACCTTCATGCCGGCTGCCGGATCGAGATCGGTCTCGGTTGCCTCGGTGACACGCGCCATCATCATATAGAAGCCGAGCGCGACGATGGATTCGACGATCTCCTGGTCGCTGAAATGCTCGCGCATGGCGGAGAAGATCGCCTCGGGAACGCGGACGTTCTCGACCACCTCGCGGCCGAATTTCAGCAGCGCGCGCTCGGCCTCGCTGAAGCCGGCGGCATCGTAGTCGGCGCGCTCGACCGCATCGATCTGGGCTTGCGTGCAGCCGACCCCGAGCGCGATCGGCACGTGCTGGCGCCACTCATAGGCGCCGCCTTCGAGCTGGGCTGCCTGGAGGATCAGGAGCTCGCGATTGACCGCACTGAGCTTCTGCTTGTGCAGGATCGAATTGCCGAGCCGCATCGCCGGGATCATGTTGGCCTCGGCGTGCGCCATCATGCGGAAAATATTCAGCTTGACCGGCATGCGGTCGAACGAGGCGCGGATGTCGCCGCTGGTCGTCTCCGGATCAATCAGGGGCAGCCTTGCCACGATTCTCTCCCTTGGCTTTTCGTTTCTTGTCGTCCCGCGTCCCGCCATCCGCCGCGATCAGCGACAGGAAGAAGGCGAGATAGCGGTCGATCGCCTCGATCACCTTCGGCCGCGGCGACGGTGCCGCGCCCATCACGTAATGCTCGAGACGGATGTAGATCAGCCCGGCGGCGAACAGCCGCGCGGTCTCGCGCGGGTCCGGCGTCGAGACCAGACCGGCGAGTGCAAAACCGCGGAAATAATCCGTCATCATGCTCTGCTCGCGCGCATAGAAGTGATCGGCGAATTTGGAGCGGATGCCGGGCACGCGGTTGCGCTCCGCGGTGATGACTTTCTGGAACTGGTGCTCGCGCGGATCGGACCATTGCTCGACGAGATCCAATGAAAACTGCCGGCAGAACGCGGCGGGCTGGCGCGCGAGCTGCTTGTAGCGCGGCTCTTCCAGCCGGCTCGCCGAGCTGGCCGGACCGTGCTCGCTGACGATCGCCTCGAGGATCGCGGCCTTGCCGGCGAAGTGATTGTAGAGGCTGCTCTCGCGGATGCCGACGCGACGCGCGAGCTCGCGCATCGAGGCGCCGCCATAGCCGCTCTGCGCGAACAGATCGAGCGCCTCGGCGAGGATGCGATCGCGGGTCGTGGGCGCAGCCGCTTCCGCCGCGCTGGTGGTGGGGACAGCCATGCGGCTTGACTAACGAACGATCGTTCGCTAGTCAACCGTCGGCACGATCGCTCGTTCGGTCTTGCGCTTCAACTCCGCTCCCAGAAGAAGCGGAGAGCAATCTGGGGAGACTGGGTCATGGCGCGCTTCGTCCATTTTCGTCTGCTGCGCGCCGCAACATTGTCATTGGTCGCAACGTCCTCGGCAATGCTGCCTGCGCGCGCCGAGGATCCGGCCGCCTATCCCACCCACAAGATCAGGATGCTGCTGCCTTATGCGGCCGGTGGCGGCGGCGACGTGATCGGGCGGCTGCTCGGCGACAGGATGGGCAAGACGCTCGGACAGAGCGTCTATATCGAGAACCACACCGGGGCTGCCGGCACGCTCGGCACCCAGATGGTCGCGGCGTCGGCGAATGACGGCTACACCATCACCGTCGGCGGCATGACCACGCATGTGCTGGCGCCGGCGATCTATCCGAAACTGCCCTACGATTCGATCAAGGATTTCACCACGATCGGGCGCATCGGCACGTCCTCGATCATGCTGGTGGCGACCAAGGATTTTGCCGCCAACGACATCAAGGACCTGATCGCGCTGGCCAAGAAGGGCGAGCCGATCCAGTACGGAAGCTGGGGCGTGGGCTCGACCGGACAATTCTGCGCGGAAATCCTGATGCAGCAGACCGGAATCAAGATGGACCACGTGCCGTTCAACGGCATCGCCAAATTGGCCGGCGATTTGCTCGGCGGCCATATCTCGCTGGCGACACTCGACATGGCGACCGCGACGCCGCTGGTGAAGGACGGCTCGATCAAGGCGCTGGCCGCCTGCGGCGAGCGTTCGCCGAGCCTGCCGGATGTCGCAAGCTACAAGGAGCAGGGCGTGCCGTTCGACCGCAGCCTGTCCTGGGCGATGTATGCGCCTGCCGGCTTGGCCGAACCGATCGCGAGAAAGCTGTCGGCGGCGCTGAAGGACGCGCTCGCCGATGCCGAGGTGAAGCAGAAGCTGCTGGGGCTCGGCATCACACCGCAATTCGTGCCCGGCGACGAGCAGCGTGACATCAACGCACGCGACATCGCGGCCTGGAAGCAGGTTGCCAAGGACGCTGGCATCGAGGTCAAGTGAAGAAGATGACGACAGGAGCGCCGGCATGAGCCGCATCTTCGGCGCGGTGCGCCAGAACGGATATGTGGTGCGGGACATCCACGCCGCGATGAAGCACTGGATCGAGGTGATGGGCGTCGGTCCGTGGTACTACATGGACCGCGTCAAGACCGACTGGTTTCGCCATCGCGGCGAAAACTCTGCCGTCGAGATGAGCATCGCGCTGGCCAATTCCGGCGACCTCCAGATCGAGCTGATCCAGCAGCGCAACGACGCACCCTCGCTGTACAGGGAATTCCTCGAGTCCGGCCACGAAGGCCTCCAGCACATGTCCTACTGGAGCCACGACTACCAGGCGCTCTACGACAGGGCGCTCGGGCTCGGCTATCGGATCGGCCACGAGGGCCAGATCGGCGGCGACAAGGGGCGCTTTGCCTATTTCGACACCCAGGCCCATCCGGGCACCGTGATAGAGATCTCCGACATCAGCGGCACCAAGGGGCCGTTCTTCGAAAAGGTCCGGCAGGCGGCTTTGAGCTGGGACGGCACGCGGCCGATTCGCGAGGTCGGTGGGAGCCGATGACGCTGGAGGCCCGCACGGCGATGCAGGAACCGGCCGGGTTCACCGCGCTGCTGGCGCGGTAGACGGCAATCCATGGTAACGTGAGCCTCGTGTCCGAACCTTCAGCGAGGCAAGCATGTCCAACACTGACAAGGTTTTCGCCGGCTCGATCCCAAAGCTCTACGACGAATATCTGGTGCCGATGATCTTCGCCGTTTACGCCGACGACATCGCAAGACGTGTCGCGGCCCGGTCCCCCTCCGTGCTGCTCGAGATCGCGGCAGGCACCGGCGCCGTGACGCGCGCGGTCGCGGCGGTGCTGCCGCGCGGCGTCCGTTATGTCGCAACCGACCTCAACGAGCCCATGCTCGCCGTCGCGGCGCAGCGTCAGGCAGACGACGATCGCATCTCGTGGCGCCAGGCCGACGGATCGGCCCTGCCCTTCGACGATGCCGCCTTCGACGTGGTCTGCTGCCAGTTCGGCGCCATGTTCTTTCCGGACCGCGTCAAGGCCTACGGCGAAGTGAAGCGCGTCCTGAAGGATGGCGGCACGTTCGTGTTCAACGTCTGGGATCGCATCGAGGACAATGTGCTGACGCATGAAGCCACGATCGCGCTCGAAAAGCTGTTTCCCGACGACCCGCCCCGTTTCATGGCCCGGACGCCGCACGGCTATCACGACAAGGCGGTCATCAGAACCGACATCGAACGCGCAGGCTTCCGTGACATATCGATCGAAACGCGGGCTGAAATAAGCCGCGCGCCATCGCCCGAGCACGTCGCGATCGCGCTCTGCCAGGGCACGCCGCTGCGCAGCGAGATCGAGGCACGCGATGCCAGCAAGCTTCAGGCTGCGACCGACATCGTTGCCGAGGCGATCCGGACGCGCCATGGGTCCGGACCGATCGAAGGCAAGATCCAGGCTATCGTGATCGAGGCGCGGTAGTGACGGGCTTCGATCTGTCCGCCTCCTACCAGAAGCCCCGCTGCATCGGCTGTGCCGGCTGATAGTATTGATACTGGCCACGCCGGCGCGGATTGACGGGCTGCGGGTTCGGGTCGCGCTGGAAGAAGAAGCCGAAACCGTTGCCGCCATTGTCCCAGCCGTCGTCGCTCGCCATGGCCATCGGAGGCGCGGTCGGCTTGCGCGTGATGAAACCGCCCTGGGGCTGATTGCTCAGCACCGCGACGAACTCGGTGCGGTAGTTGGTCTCGCTGCTCAGCGGCTCGTCCGAGATAATGATCGAGGACCGCGGCAAGGCGGTCGGCGCGATGCGATCGAGCACCTCCTGCGGGATGGTGATGCGATCGAGCGCGTTCTTGGCATTGTCGCTGTCTTCGATCGTGACCACGCTCCAGCGCAGGCCCATATCGTTCTTCGCCATCGCCGTGAAGATGTGGGTGCCGAGCGGCTGGTCGGGGTTGCGGATCGTGACGGGAACCTCGATGCTGGTGTCGAACACCTCGCCGCCGCCGTCCGGTGCCGGCTTGTGCGTGTTCCTCCGCACATAGAGCTTCTGCGTCGCGCGGCTGATGTAGACCGAGACCGGTTCGAGCGCGAGCTTTGCGTCGGTCGCAGCTTTCACGGCGTCGGCCTTTCTGGTCGCCGCCGCCTTGGCCGCCTCTTTCGTCGCAGCGACCGCATCGCGCTTCGGCTGTGCGGCGGCCTTGGCGGCATCGAGCTGCGTCGCCGCGTCGGCGGCCTTGATGGCGGCCTTCTGCTTCAGCTCCTCGGCCTTGGCGCGGGCCTGATCGGTCTTGGCGGCCGCGAGTTGCTTGTCGGCGAAGGCGAGCTCGGCGTCAGCGCGGGTCTTCTGCTGTTCCAGCTTGCGCAGCGAGGCCGGCAGCGATGCCGCCTCTTTCGCGGCCAAAGTCGCAGCCTTCTTGGCCTCGTCGGCTGCCCTTGTGGCCTCCTCGGCCTCGCCGGAGAGCTTGCCGATCTGGCCCGGCGCCGCGGCAATGGCGTCCCGCTTCGGCATGAACAATGCGGGATGAACGATGTCGATCGGAGCCGCGTCGTTCGGCGAGATAATCACGCGCATCCCGATGCTGGTCTTGTCGAACAGGCCCTCCGCGAAGCCGAACGGCATCCGCACGCATCCATGCGAAGCGGCATAGCCGGGCAGCGGCCCGCCATGCAGCGCGATGCCGTTCCACGTGATGCGCTGCATGTTCGGCATCCAGGCGTCGTCATACATGGTCGAGTGGTGGTCCTTGTCCTTCTCGACGATGGCGAAGACGCCGGCCGGCGTCTCGCGTCCCGTCGTGCCGGTGGACACCGGCGCGCGAAAAATCCAGCCCTCGGCGTCGTAGAAGGTGACCTGCTGGCTCTTGATCGAGACGATCGCCATGATCGGCTCGCCGGCCTCGCGCGGCGCCACCGCCTCGGCCGGCTGACGCGCCTGCTTGGCCGCATTGGCCGGGGCCACGGCCGCGAAGGCGAGCATCGCCGCCAAGGTCACAATTCCGGGAGGCCCCCAACGCCGCATCGCCACGGTGGATTGCGCCGTTGTCATCAGGTTTCTCATGCCATCCTCGGTCGAAATTGCCAGTCCGCCGGTCATTGATCAGATTGCGATCATTGAATTAAGAAATCGCAGTCGCCTTACGTTCCGTCTGTGGCGACATTCGGCACGTTCCGGCGATAAATCTCATATACGACGGTTGACGCAGGCGGAAGGGCGGCGCGCGGCCGAAGCTGGCGGTCTATCGCTGCGACAGAATGACCGGGGGTCGGTGACACGGCTGCCAGCGCCTGACGTCGGACGGCGAGGCCACTTTGAACGGGCGCTGAACGCCCATCGCCTTCCGATCGCGCGGATTCACGCCATTCGGCGGCCGCGCCGGGGCGGCGTAAGCGAAACCGCTGGGGTCAAGGCTGCCTTTTCAAACAAGCTTGGCTCCCTTTCCAAACAAGGCCGCCTCTCCAAAGGAGACGAGCCGCTGCCGCTCCTCGTCCCACAAGGTCAGCCGCACGGTCCGCAAACTCTGGAGCAGCGTAATCCGCCCGACACCAGCGAACTGCGGATTGTCGCGCAACACGTCCTGCAAGCGATAGTAGGGAATTCGACTGGACAAATGATGGATGTGGTGGACGCCGATATTTGCCGTGAACCATCGCAAGACAGCCGGCAGTTGGTAGTGAGAGCTGCCGTGCAGCGCGGCGTCGTGAAAATTCCAGGTCTCGTCGTGGGCCCAGTGCGTGTGCTCGAACTGATGCTGGACGTAGAACAGCCAGACACCGATCGACGCCGCCAGAACAATGATCGGCAGATGCACGAGCAGGAACGGCCCATAGCCGACCAGCTGGATCATCGTGACGACGAGAACCGCGAGGGCGATGTTCGTGCCCATCGTGCTCAGCCAGGGTTTCCAGCCGCGACCCATCATCCCCACCGGCAATCGGTGCTTCAAGATGAACAAATACGAGGGGCCGACGCCAAACATCACCAGGGGATGTCGATACAAGCGATACAGCGTCCGACGCCATCGAGACCGCCCGAGAAATTCACGCGTGGTCAGCGTATCGATGTCGCCCAACCCTCTTTGATCGAGATTGCCGGAGTTCGCATGATGGCCTGCATGGTTGCGCCGCCAGTAGCCGTATGGCGTCAGTGTCATCACGCCGAGGGCACGGCCGACCCAATCGTTCGCAAGGCGGCCGCGGAAGAAAGAGCCGTGTCCGCAATCGTGCTGGATCATGAAGAGGCGGACCAGCAAACCTGCCGCGGGCACCTCCAGCAGGAGGGCAAACCAATAGCCCTGGTCAAGAGCGGCCCAGATCAGAGCCCAGAGGACGACGAACGGTATCGCCGTAATTGCCAGTTCGAGGACACCCCGCGTATTGTCGGGCTCGCGATAGCGGGCAAGCAACTGCGCCGATGCGCGGATTTCCGGCGTTCCTTGGGTCATATCTGCTCTGCTCCCGACATGCGGCCCAAGAAGCACGGTTATGGCCAAGGATGCAACAAAATCGCCCACCACCCGGACCGCTTCCGGTCGAAACCGAGCCATCGCCAAGCCAAGCGGCGCTTTCAGGGCTTCAGACGGTGAGGACGAGCCTCGTCAGACATCGCGGCTAAACGCCTAACGCCTTCCGATTGAAGGTTCGGAGGAAACGCAACGACAGCGTCCGGACATTTGCGACGTTCAGCAACCACGCTGTAGCGACATAAGCGAGGCCGCCCGCAAGGCTCACAACCATGAGCGGGACGAGGCCGATGCCATTGACCTGGGATCGTACAACGAGAATCGCAGCCGCCATCGCCGCGGCGGAGACGGCAACGCCGGCGAGGCGGTGGAGGTCGAACGGGACCGGATGGGCGCGATGCATCAGGACGACGGCAACGAGCAAGCCGATCGCTTCGGTTGCAAGGGTCGCCAGCGCCGCGCCGTAGAGGCCATGGCCGGCCACCAGCACGAACATCAACGCCACGCTGACGACCAGCGTCAGAAACGACTGCGCCGCCAGCATGAACGGCCGCTCGGCAAGCTGGAAGCTGATCTGCACGTAGAATTGATTGGCGATGCCGAACAAGCGCGCGAGCACCAGGATCGGCAGCAGTGCCGACACCCCGGCGCGGAAGTCGACGCCGACGAGCGTGCCGGCGACCTGGTCGGCTGCGAGCGCAAGCCAGACGGCGACGGGCGCGACCACGACGAGCAGAAGTTCGAGGCTCTCGGTCAGCCGCTCCCGCGTCGTCTCGTTGTTTTTCTCCGACAATGACCGGAACACCAGCGGCACAGTTGCCGCAGCGACGCTGGAGGCGATCATGACCATGAACTGTCGCGGCAGATCGGCGGCGACGCCAAAGATGCCGGCGGCGTCCTTGCCGAGCAAATATGCCACGATGAGGCGGTCGCAAGCCGAGTAGACCGCAACGGATAGACCGGCCAGCGTCAGCGGCAGGCCGTAGCGCGCGAGCTGCACGAACTGGCTGCGCTGAAAGCGCGCGATCCTGGTGCGGTCACCGACGAGGTTCAGGATGATCCCGGCGAGCGAACCCAGGCCGAATGCGGCGAGCAGGCCCAGTCCACCCCAGCCCAGCCAGATGCCGAGCAGGCCGAAACCGACACTCGACACGCTGCGCACGATCGAGATCGCCGCGAACCTGTAAGGGCGCAGTTTTGCGCGCTCGAACTCCTGGCCGACATCGACGGCATTCGCCATGATCGCGACGAACATGCTGGCAAGCAGCAGCCCGACGCTGAGATCGCTGCGGAACAGGAAGACCAGCGGCGTGGTGGCGCAGAGGACGGCAACGGTGAGCGCGAAGGCGACCATCGCCGTGCCGCGGAAATCCACCTCGGCCGACATCGCCTGATAGCGCGACACCGAGAGCTTGATCCAGGCGAAGAAGATCGCACCCAGAATGCCGGCCAGGCTGATGCCGACGACATAGACGCCGTACTCCGCCGGCGTCAGCAGCCGCGTGTAGGCCGTGACGGCGAAGAAGCCCACCGCCGCAGGCAGGATGTAGGCAACGAGATAAATCGAAAAATGGCGGTTCAGCATGCGAGCACGGGACCGGCAACATTGTTGCGAGTGTGACGGCCGTTCATCAATTGGACCATGGCGGGGCGACCGAATTGCGCCGCAGCATCTCTCAAGAGTGTCACATAAGTCTGGAGATCGGGCGGCGAATGCGGCTTTGAGGCCGCTTTCGCGGGTTAGCGTTAAATTTGCCCTTCCCTGACGGCGGCACGGCCACCCAAAGGAACCGTGGTTTCGCAGATGGCAAAGTTAACCCAACGAGGGAAAACCCCGGCGTTGCAAGGCGTCGCTTGGTACGATGGCGCGTTGGTGCGATTAAGGAATGCCGTGACCAGGCTTGACAGACGCGAATTTCTCCTCGGCAGCGCCGCAACACTCACGGCAGCCGCATCGGCGTCCGCAGCGCCGGCGTCGAAACTCGCCCAGCGCCATCAGGGATTTGGTGCCGCGGCCACGCTCTGGGATCTGCAAGCCGATCCCAGGCTCGGCGAAGCCATCAGCACCTATTGCACGCAGGTGGTTCCGGTGCTCGAGCTGAAATGGCCGATGCTGCGTCCCGACGCGCATACCTTCGCCTTCGAACGTGCCGATGCGATCCTGGATTTCGCACGGCAGAACGACCTGACGATGCGCGGCCACGCGCTCGCCTGGTATCACGACATTCCGGACTGGACCAAGCAGATCAAGGATACCAAGGGCGTCGAGCGCGCCTATGTCGACCACATCGGCACCGTCGTCTCCTACTACAAGGACAAGCTGACGTCGTGGGACGTGGTCAACGAGCCGATCCCCGACAATCCGCGCAGCCCGAAAGACCGGCGCGAGTCGTTCTGGACGCAGCATCTGGGCAATCGCTGGATTCCGTTGGCGTTCCGCACGGCAGCGGCGGCCGACCCCTTCGTCAAGCTCGCGATCAACGAATACGACATCGAGTCGGCCAAGGACACGTTCATTGCGAAGCGCGCGGCCTACCGCCAACTCATCATGGAGCTGCTCGACCAAGGCGTGCCGCTGCACGCCGTGGGACTGCAATCGCATCTGCATGCCGAGCTCGAGATCGACACCCATGGGCTCGCCGAATTCGTCACCGAGCTGCGCGCCTGGGGCCTTGAGGTGTACGTCACCGAGCTCGATGTCGACGACCAGAAGCTGACGGGGACGCCGGCGGCGCGCGATGCCATCGTCGCCAAGCGCGTCGATGATCTCCTGACCGCGATCTCAACCAGCGGACCGGTGCGCTCGATCCTGACCTGGGGCCTCTCGGACCGCTATAGCTGGATCAACGGCACCTTTGCCCGCGCCGACAAGCAGCCGAACCGTCCTCTGCCGCTCGACGGCGAGTTCAAGCCGAAGCCGTTCATGAACGTGATCAGTAAGTTCACGAAGGACGCGTGAAGGCGCCGGGTCTCAGCGCGTCTTCGGAGCCTCGAACTGAACCTGGTCCCCGATGTCCTCCGGAGACAGGCTCGGACTGCGACGGTCGCGCGAGCTGAGGCGGAACACGTCGCGGATGTCGTCGATCGAGGTCGACGAATAGGACTGGATGCAGAGCGCCACCTGGTCGGGCGAAGCGGCATGCATCATCGCTTCGATGGCCGGGCGGTCGAGGCGCGTGTCATCCCAATGCGAGACCGCGATGCTGTCCTCGGTGACCCGATGGGTGGCCAGATGCGCGGGCGCGTTCGCGACGAAATGGCCGTACATGAGATATTCCGAGAACTTCTTCTTCCGGCACAGTGCCAGAACCCAGTTCAATCCCGTCGCCGACTTGATTGCGTCGGTCATCGCGCGCGCAGTGTCCTTGTCCCAGACCAGTGCGTTGCCGACATAGTCGTCCGCGGGGAAGGACCTGTCCTTGATGCCAAGGAGCTGATCGATGGTGCGGAGCCACAGGACATGCAAGGGGTGGGCGGCGTCGATCCCGTTGCGCGTCACGAACAGCGGCGTCTTCTCGGCACCGGCATACTGGCCGACGTCGAATTCGCGGAAGAACAGATTGTCCGAATCCAGGATGCAGACGCGCTGCTCGGGCGCGTTGAGGACGCCTGCGATCTTGAGGATCTGCTGGATGTGCCAGCCATGAACAGGTGACGACAGCAGCGACAGCCAGACGCGCCGCTTGCTGATGAACTGCAGAGCCGGCGGCAGCGCCCTGAGCCATTTCGGCAAATAGCGCGAGGCCGGAACGATGACACGCTTGTCGGAAGCGAACCGCGCGAACAGCGGCAGATCCTCATCGTTAACGAGAACATAATGCCGCGTGTACCCCGTCAACCAGCTGTCGATGCTCTCGCTGAGCAGCGAAAAGCGCTCGATATCCTTGGCGTAGCTGGCGGTCAGCAGGGCAACGGAATGCATGGCGCGCGCTCGTATGGCGATCAGGCCGTACTCATAGCGGCGTCGAGACGCGTTGGATACTTACATTCGCAATCAAGGTAAAATGAAACGAAGCATTAGCTATCCGATGGCAGCCCCTGCTCGATGCCGCGAAAGCGCAGCGGCGCCAGCGTGGAGGCGCGCTGCCACCAGTCGGCGACGCGGTCGTCGAGCGCGGTCACGCCTCGACCCTGACCGGGGAATATCCGGATCTGCTGCACCGCCTCGGCCTCGAACCCCTTGCCCTTGCGGGTGATCTTGAGCGCGGCGCCTTCGCGGTCCCGCTGGGTCAGCGGCACCAGAAGCCGGCCGCGCGGACGAAGCGACCGAAGCCAGAACGGATGCGGCTGCGAGAAGCCGGCATGAACGATGATCACGTCGGCGGGTTCGCCGATGTCCTCGCATCCGTCGCCATGGACGACCGCGACGTTGCGATAGGCGCCAAGATAGGTTGCGGCGCGCGCCGCAAGCCGCTCGTCGCATTCGATTGCCTGCACCCTGCCCTTGGGGCCCACGATCTTCGACAGCACGGCCGAGAAATAGCCGAGCCCGCAGCCGATCTGGACCACACGGTCTTTTTCCCCGACGTCGAGCAAGTCGATGAAGTGCGCCCACAGGCTCGGCAGTCCGGTGTCGAGCTTGCGGCGCGCATCAATCGCGACCAGCACATTGTCCTGGAGATGAACGGGATCGGCATCCGGCGTCAGCCGATAATTGCGCGCCGCCTCGCTCTTGATGCGCCACGGCCCCTTCGCAAGAAATTTTTCGCGCGGAACGGTGGCGAGGGCTTCGAGCAGGCGCGTTGAGGAGATCCGCTCGCGCTTTGCGATCAGCTCCACGTAACGCGCGCGCGCGGCGGCAAGATCGCTCATCTCACGGGATCGGCCTGTGCACGAACAGGCGCGTCCGCGCCGAGCTCGTCGATCAGTTGCATCGCCTGTTTCAGGTCCGGCGTGGAAAAGCCCTCGCTGAACTTGCCCATGATCGGTACGAGCAGGAGACGAGCGTGCTCGCGCTTGCCGGCTTGGTGCGACAGGCGCGCGAGGCTGACTGCGGTGCGAAGCTCCCACGACAGCGCGCCCTGCTTGCGTGCGATCTCCAGCGACAGGTTGAACAGGTCCTCGGCCTCCTGCACCGAGGCCGGATCCCCGTCCGAGAGCGTGATCTCGCCTTGCAGGCGGTAGACCTCGGCGAGGTAGGAGTGGTCGCCGGTCCGTCTTGCGGTCGCGAGCGCACCGTCCAGCGCGCGCAAGGCGGCATCGCGCATCCCGACCTTGGCGTAGGCCTCCGCGAGCAGGCAGCGGAACCAGCAGCCGGCGAGCCAGGAATCCATTGCTTCGTATTCGTCGAGGCCGAACCGCATCTGACTGAGGCCTTCGTCGGCCTCGCCGAGCTGCGCCAGCGCCCAGCCGCGCAGGATCGCGGCCTGCTGCTTCCAGTGCAGGAAATTGTGCTCGGTGGCGATGATCATGGCGCGGTTGGCGTGGTCGCGCGTGCCTTCGACATCGCGCAAATGCTGGCAGAGATAGGCGCCGAACACGAGCGCGAAGGCGAGCGTGAAGGGGTGGCGTATCTTCTCGGCGTTCGCGATCGCCTGCTCGCTGTGCTGGCGCGCCGCGTCGGGCCGGCCGAGGAACCACAGCAAGTAGCCGAGATAGGACAGCGAGACGACGCCGGGATCGGTGCCGTGCCGCTCCATCAGATCGGAGTGCAGGTCGGGGCTATAGAGGTTGATGCAGCGATGCAGATGGTGCTGGGACACAGCAAAGCGTCCGCGATAGAGCATGGTCATCGCGATCGAGCGATGCGCCTCGATCAGATAGCCGGTCTGCTGCGCCGGCAGCGTCCCCTCGTTCAGCCGCTCGCGCTTGGCGAACTTCAACAGCTCGACGCTGAGGTCGTGCGCGCGGGTCAGATCGGCGCGGATGAAATGACAGACCCAGAGCCCGCGCGTGGCGGCGAAGGCCTTTTCGTCGTCGTCGAGCTGCTGGCCGAGCTCGAGTGCGCGGACGTAGTTCTCCTCGACCTCCTGCACGGCATAGCCCTTGGCGGCGATCAGCGCGTTGCCGAGCGCGATGCGCAGCTCCAGCTCCATCTCGTCGGCGCCCTGCATGCGCGCATTGGCCTGCACGACGCTGAGGCCGCGGCGCAGATGGCCGATCGCCTCCAGATTGGCGCCGCTCTTGGCCGCCTGCTTGCCGGCCTTGAGCCAGAAGCTGGCAGCGCCCTCGCTCTGGCCGGATTCGGTCAAATGATGGGCAAGCAGTTCCGGTTCGCGCTCGGTCTTCTCGGGATACATCTCGGCGAGCACCTGGGCGATCCGGGAATGCAGCTTGCGCCGCTCGCTGTGCAGCAAGCTCGCATGCGCGGCGTTCTGGATCATCACGTGCTTGAAGGAGTAGAGCGCGTCGGGCGGATGGCCGCGGCGCATGATCAGCCCGGCCTCTTCCAGGTGATTGAGCGCGGCCTCGATCTGTTCGGCCGGCGTGTTGGCGACCGCGTGCAGAGTCTCGTAGGAGAATTCGCGGCCGATGGTGGCGCCGATCTGCGCGATCCGCTTGAACGGCCCCATCCGGTCCAGCCGCGCCATCAGCGAGTCCGTCAGCGTCGCCGGGATCGCGAGCTGCCGCCAAGGGCCCGACAGCACGTAGCGCCCGTGCCGTTCGGTCAGGAGGTTGGATTCGAGCACCGTCTTGGTCAGCTCCTCCAGGAACAGCGGCACGCCGTCGGTCTTGACGATGATTTCCTCGATGACTTCCTTGGGAAGCTCGCGTCCCGCCACGCGCTCGACCAGCGTCGCGCGCAACTGCCGGCTCAACCGGCTCAGGACCAGGGTCGTGATATGCGAATGGGCGTTCCAGCTCGGCTGGAATTCGGTCCGCGCGGTGATGATGACCAGGATTGCCCGGTGCTGTGCCCGGTCGACCAGGAGATCGATCACCTCACGGGATGTCGGGTCGATCCAGTGCAGATCCTCGAATGCGATCACCAGCGGCTGCTCGCGCGCAAGGCCGAGAAAATGATTGACCAGCGCCGCGACGGTCGCATCCTTTTGCTGCTGCGGCGACAGCTCCAGCGGCGGATAGCGGTCACCGGTCGGAATGGACAACAGCGCGGCAAGCAGCGGAGCAACCTGCTCGATGTCGCCATGAGCGGCGGCGATCGCGGTCTCCAGGCTCGCCAGCGACTGCACGGACGCATCCTCGCGATCGAGACCGAGAGAGAATTTGAGCTGCTCGGCGAACGGATAGAACGCCGTGGAGGTGTAATAGGGCGAGCACTGGAACGAGACCTGTCCATGGCGGTCGCCCGCGATCCGCTCGAAGATTTCCTGGATGATGCGCGACTTGCCGATGCCGGGCTCGCCGAACTTGACCACGACCTGGCCCTCGCCCTCCTTGGCCTGCTGCCAGCGCCCCGTCAGCAGCGCAATCTCCTCCTCGCGGTTGACGAGCGGGGTCAGCCGCGTGCCCATCGCGGCGGCGAAGCGGGTCTCCACCCGCGAGGCGCGCATCACGTGCCAGGCCTGGGCCTTCTCCGAGATACCCTTGAGCGCGTGGACGCCGAGATCGCGGTAGTCGAACTTCCCCTTCAGCAGCGACTGGGTCGACGTGGAAATCACCACACCGTTGGGCGGCGCCAGGCCTTGCAGGCGCGCGGCGAGATTGACGGTTTCTCCGACCGCGGAGTCGCGCTCTTCGGTGCCCTGTCCGACGAGATCTCCAACCACGACGAGACCGGTCGCAATGCCGATGCGGACGGCGGGCGAGTGGCTGAGCGCACCACGCGGCTCTATCGCGCGGGCGGTCGACAGCACCCGGACGATTTCCAGCCCCGCTCGCACGGCGCGCTCGGCGTCGTCCTCATGCGCGGTCGGATAGCCGAAATAGACCAAAATCCCGTCCCCGACGAAGCGGGCGGCAAAACCTTCGTAATGCTTCACCACGCGGACACAGGTTTCGCGGAAGCTCGCGATCATGCCGCGCACGTCTTCCGGATCGAACTGCACCGAGAGCGAGGTGGAATCCACCATGTCGCAGAACATGGTGGTGAGCTGACGCCGCTCGGCGCCGACCTCCGTCCGGATTTGCGGGCGCGCCGTCCCGTCGGGCTTCTGCGCGGTTTCCGCCCGGAACAACGCGGTCATGGCCCGCTGGAGCCGCTTCCGATCGCCGAGCGGCAAGCCGAGCTCGACCAGATCGGATTCGGTCAGGTCTCCCATGACATCGAGATCGAGACGGTGCTGCGCGAAGAGATCGGTATAGTGGCTAAGACCGATACCCTCGAGCCAGCGCTTCAGCCCGCCTTCCGTTCCCGCTCCCGGCTCATTCTCCAGCATGGTGATTCCGCCCGACCAATCACTCCGTCGAAGGGCTCAGGGCCCCGCAACCACAGATTTTGGGGCCAAAACTTCACCTCAGACTGGACGCGTTCCCTAACTTCTTGGAAGAATAGCCCAATCGGATCAAAAGGGAACGGAATTGTCGGACGTCACACGCCCAACGCCGCAGGAATTGGCCAGCACTACGGTCGAAACGAAGATATTCGCGGATATCGGCGGCCTTCTCGATTTCCATGCCCGCAAGAGGCCGGCGGCCCCCGCCCTCCTCGCCCCTGGTCGGCCGGTCCTCAACTACGGCGGGATTGGCCAGCAGACGCAGGATCTCGTCCGCACGCTGCGCGGGCTTGGCATTACCCCTGCCGACCGTATTGCGGTCGCGCTGCCGCGCGGTGCCGACAGCGCACTGGCCCTGATCGCGGTCGCCTCGAGCTGCGCTTGCGTCCCCGTCAATCCCGATCTGACGGCGGACGAGCTGCAACGCTATTTCAGCGAATTGAAGCTGAGCGCGCTCGTCACCCGGGCCGACACGAACTCGGCGGCCCGCGATGTCGCCAAGGTGCTCGATATTGCCGTGATCGATTTCGTGCCGGGGTCACAAGACGATCTCGGCGGCTGCACGTTCGTCGGGCCGGCGGTTGGACCGGCGAGCAGCAGCGGCGCCTCGCGCGGCGACGACGACGCGTTCATCCTGCTGACCTCGGGCACGGCGGCGCGGCCGAAGATGGTGCCGCTGACGCATCGCAACGTCTGTCTCTCCGCCTACAATGCCGGCCGCGTGCTGTCGCTCGCGTCCCACGATCGTCTGCTCAACGTCCTGCCGCTGTTTCACGCCCATGGTTTGATTTCCGGCCTGCTGACGGCGCTGGCCGCGGGCTCCAGCGTGATCTGTACCGAGGGTTTCGACGCAGCCTCCTTCTTCGGCTGGATGCGGCAGTTGCAACCGAGCTGGTACACGGCAGTGCCGACCATCCATCGCGCGCTGCTGACGGCGGCGGAAGCCAACCCGGATCTCGCCCGATCGTCCTCGCTGCGCGTGATCCGCTCCGCCTCGGCCTCGCTTGCGCCTGCCATTCTCGACGGGCTGGAGGCGACGTTCGGCGTTCCCGTGCTCGAAACCTACGGCATGACGGAGGCGGCCTCGCAGATCGCGGCCAATCCGTTCGAGCTGCGCAAGGTCGGATCGGTCGGCCGCGCCGCGGGCCCCGAGATCGCCATCATGGACGAGACGGGCCGCGCGCTCGCCAGCGGCGAGCACGGCGAGATCATGCTGCGCGGACCGAACATGAGCAGCGGCTACTATAATGACGAGGCGGCGACGCAGGCTGCCTTCCGCAACGGCTGGTTCCGGACCGGCGATCTCGGCTATCTCGATGCCGACGGCTATCTCTTCATCGTCGGCCGCATCAAGGACGTCATCAACCGCGGCGGACAGAAGATCTCGCCCCTGGAGGTGGAAGAGGTTCTGCTCAGCCATCCGGCGGTGCTGGAGGCAGGCGTGTTTGCCGTCCCGCACCCGAAGCTCGGCGAGAACGTCGCCGCAATCGTGGTGCTGCGGCCGAATTCCGAGGCGACCTCGGACCAGTTGCGCCAGTTCGCCCGGAAACGGCTCGCGGCCTACAAGGTGCCGAGCCTGATCCGCAGCGTGGCGACGCTGCCGAAAGGCGCCAGCGGCAAGGTCAAGCGCAATGCGCTGGCCGAGCTGATCGCAACAATGGGCGGCGGCGAGGAGGATGAGGCCCGTCTGCCGCGCAACGCGCTGGAGACCGAGCTCGCCGGGATCTGGGCCAATTTGCTGGAGCTGCCGCAGGTCGGGAGCGATCAGGACGTCTTCGCGCTCGGCGCCGACTCGCTCGCGGTGACGCAGATGCGCTCGCGCCTGCGCGAACGCTTCAACGTCGATTTCTCGTTCGAGGACGTTTTTGATTGCGCCACGGCCGCCGCGCTTGCGGCCCGGATCGAGACCTCAACTCATCGCGAAGCGATGCTGCCGGCCTGGCGCCAGGCCATGAAAGCAGACGCGCCGCTGTCGTTCCAGCAGCAGCGGATGTACGTGCTCTCGCGACTGGACCCCACGCGCTACAATTATAACGTCGTCGAAGTCGCGCTCCTCAAGGGTAGGCTCGACGTCGCCGCACTTTCTACTGGCCTCGCCGCGATGTCGGCGCGCCATGAGGCGTTGCGGTCGGTCATCGTCGAACGTGAGGGCGAGCCGGTGCAGCTTGTGCTGCAATCGCCGCCGCAGTTCGAGCGGATCAAGCTCAAGGCCTGCCCTGCGGACAAGCGGGCCGCTGTTGTCAGGCGCGAAGCGCTCCGGCTCGCGCAACATCCGTTCGACCTCGCGCACGAGGCGCCGCTGAAGGTCACGTTGCTCTCGTTCGACAAGAGCAGCCACGCGCTCGTGGTCAACGTCCATCATCTCGTCACCGACGGCTGGTCGCAGCGGCTGTTCTGGGAAGAACTCGCCGCCCATTATTCGGCAGCGCGCAAGAACGACGTGGCGGCACTGCCTTCGCCAGCCTTCCAGTATCGCGACTTTGCGCTCTGGCAGCAGAGCTGGGCGCAGACGCCGGCCGCCAAGGAGCAGCTCGATTACTGGCGGACGCAGCTCGACGGCGTCACCACACTGCCGCTGCGGACCGACCGACCAAGGCCGGAGGTCTGGAGCGGCCACGGTGCCCGTTGCTATCTCGAATTCTCCAAAACCCTGTCGGCCGACCTGCGTGCGCTGAGCCAGAACCAGGGCGTCACGCCCTTCATGACCTTGCTCGCAGTGTTCCAGTGCCTGCTGTTCCGTCACACCGGACACGAGGATGTCGCGACCGGATCGCTGATCGCCAACCGCAACCAGATCGAGAGCGAGCGCCTGATCGGATTGTTCGCCAACACCCTGATCCTGCGCAATGATTTTGGCGGCGACCCGAGCTTCGGCGACATGTTGCGCCGGGTACGGCAGGTCACGCTCGATGCCTATCGCAACCAGGACCTCCCGATCGAAGAGGTCCTTCGCGCGCTTCAGATCGCGCGAAGGACGGACGGCAATCCGCTGTTCCGGATCATGTTCATCCTGCAGAATGCCTCGATCGAGGCGGCATCTTTCTCCGGCCTGTCGACGCGGCGGATCGAGATCGATCCAAAAGTGGCGCGATTCGACATCACACTCGAGCTGGTCGAGGCTGACGGCCGTTTCACCGGCTTCTTCGAATACGCCACCGATCTGTTCGACGCGGCGACGATCGAGGGCATGGCCGCTCAGTTCAAAACCCTGCTCAAATCCGTCATCGCCGATCCCGAGCAGCGCATCTCGCACCTGGCACTTCTGACCGAGACCGAACTCCGGCAGCTGCTGGCGCAGGGCCGGGGCGTGCCGGCCAATTTCGCCACGCGCGGCAATTTGAGCGAACGTTTCGACCGCCAGGTCAAGAAGATGCCGAACGCGATCGCGGTGTCGGACGGCCGCACATCCCTGAGCTATCGCGAGCTGGCGCGCCGCAGCCAGGCGGCCGCGCGCTGGCTGGCCCGCGAAGGCGTCGGCGCCGAAGCCGTGGTCGCCTTGCTTGCGGAGCGCGGACCCGACCTGCTCGCGGCGATGATCGCCGTGCAACGCGTAGGCGCTGCCTTCCTCAATCTCGATCCCGACCAGCCGCCGGCACGGCTCGCAACCATCCTCGGATCGAGCGGCGCCCGCATGCTGCTGACCGGACTGGCGCAGTCGTCCATGGCGGAGGCGCTGCTCGAACCGCTGGTCGAGCGCATCCCAATGGCCGGGCTCGAGGATGCGATCGCGCCAGCGTCGACCAAGCCGGCCCGCGCGGCGCGGCGCGCGGCTTCGAGCCTTGCCTATCTCATCTACACTTCCGGGTCCTCCGGCGCGCCCAAGGGCGTCATGATCGAGCAGCGCGGGCTTTCGAACCATCTCGCCTCGCTCATCTCCGAGCTGAACCTCTCGCGCCGGGACGTGATCGCGCAGACCGCGCCGCAGAGTTTTGTCATCTCGGTGTGGCAGTTCCTCGCCGGGCCCATGGTCGGCGCGCGCGTCCATGTCTGCGGTACCGCGATCCTGCAGGACCCGATTTTGCTCGCGCGCGAGATTGAGCGCGAGGGCATCACGGTGCTGGAGATCGTCCCATCGCTGCTGCGCGTGATCCTCGATCGCATGGACGAGGCACAGGTCCGATGCGTCTTTGCGAGGCTGCGCCTTCTGATCTCGACGGGCGAGCCCCTGCCCGTCGATCTCTGCAACGCCTGGTTCGCGCGCTGCCCGAAAGTGCCGCTGATCAACGCTTACGGTGCGTCGGAATGTTCCGACGACGTCTCGCTGCATCGCCTGACCAGGGCGCCGGCGACCATGACAAACAACGTCCCGGTCGGCGCGCCGCTGCCGAATACCCAGCTCTACGTACTCGACGCAAGCCTGCAGCCGCAGCCGGTCGGCGTGACCGGCGAGCTCTGCATCGGCGGCGCCGGTGTCGGCCGCGGCTATGTCAACGATCCCGCGCAGAACCGGCAGCGCTTCCTGCCCGATCCGTTCTCGCGCAAAGCAAGCAGCCGGCTGTACCGGACCGGCGACCTCGCCCGCCGCCGTGCCGACGGCACGATCGAATGCCTCGGTCGCGCCGACCATCAGGTCAAGGTCCGCGGCTACCGAATCGAGCTCAAGGAGATCGAGAACGCGCTTGCCGACCATCCGGATGTGCGCGCGGGCATCGTCGAGCCGCGTCGCGAAGCAAGCGGCGATGTCAGGCTGATTGCCCATACCGTCGCGAGATCCGGCAGCCGGAGCAGCGCCAGCGAGCTGCGCGACTTCCTGAAGAGCCGGCTGCCGGGCCATGCCATCCCGTCCGCGTTTCTGTTCCTGGATCAGGTGCCGCTCAATGCCCATGGCAAAATCGACCGGAGCGCGCTGCTGGCGCCGGCGCAGCAGGAAACCTCAGGACCGGATGCGGCGGTGCCGGCGCGGCGCTTCACCGAAAAGGTGCTGTCCGACATCTGGATCGACCTGCTGAAGGTCGAGAGCCTCGGCGTCACCGACAATTTCTTCGACCTCGGCGGCCACTCGCTGCTGGCGGGCCAGGTGATGGCCCGCGTCGCCCGGGCGCTTGGCGTGTCGCTGCCGATCAAGACCATCTTCGAGGCACCGACGATCGACGAGCTTGCCCGGCGGGTCGACGAGGCCGTGGCGGCAAAGCCGCGCAAGCCGGCCGCAAGTTTGGCAAGGCTGGTTGGAGCGAGCCTGGCCGAAGGCAGCCCTCCCACGCTCTCGATCGCGCAGGACCAGATGCTGCGGATCGAGCAGAATCTTTCGGGTTTGCCGCTGTTCAACCTGCCTTTCGCCTTCCGCCTCCAGGGGCCGCTCAATCTGGCCGCCCTGGCGCAGGCGATCGACGACATCGTGCGTCGGCACGAATCGCTGCGGACCCATTTCGGCTGGAGCGGCGGGGAGCCCGTCAGCCACGTCGCCGCGCCCGGCGCCCTCGGCCGTGTCCTGACCGTCGAGACGATCGGCGACGGTCAGCCCCACAACAACAAGCGGCGCAAGGCGCTGGAGCTCCGCAAGATCGATCTCCTGATCGAACAGGAGACCTATGTCCCGATCGACACCACGCGCGCGCCGCTGCTGCGCACCCGGCTGTTGCGGCTCCACGATGACGATCACGTGTTGCTGCTGACGCTGCACCACGCCGTCGTCGACGGCTGGTCGATCGGCGTGCTGTTCGAGGAATTGTCCCACCGCTATGCGGCGCTGGCTGGCTATCCGTCGGTGCCGCTGCCGAAACCGCCGCCGGCCTTTTCGGACGTGGCGCGCTGGCAGCGCTGGTGGTGCGGCACCGATGCCGCCCGCCGTCAGGCGGCTGAATGGACGGAGAATTTGCGCGGGGCGGCTCCCCTCTTCGAGGGCGAATCAAGCCCAGGCCCGTCCAGAGGGCACCATCCGGTCAGTCTCGAGCGTGAGCTGATCGGCCAGCTCGCGGCCTTCGCCGGCCAGCACAATTGTACGCTGTTCATGTGTCTGCTGACCGGCCTGAAAGCCCTGCTGCTGGCGCGGACCGGCCGCGACGACATCTCGATCGCCACCGCCATGGCCAATCGCGCCCAGCCTGACACCGACCGGATCGTCGGTCCGTTCGAGAACACGGTGATCGTTCGCACCAAAATCACGCCGGAGCTGTCGTTCGCGCAGGCCGTGGCCCGGGTCCGCCAGAGCGTGCTTGACGCGCATGCGCGCCAGGAGCTGCCGTTCAACATCCTGGCCGACCATCTGGAGCAGGAGGGGGTCAATCCAGCCTCGCTGCTCCAGGTCTATTTCACCCTGCAAAACCCGCTGCGCCAGCCGCTCGATCTGCCTGATCTCACGACAGGATCGATCGGCAACATTGCCCGCGAGGGCCAGCCGGTGCTGCCGATCGACCAGACCTGGCTGTCGCTGATGCTCAAGGAGCGGCCGACGGGAATCACCGGTTCATGCAATTACAAGAGCGAGCTGCTCGACGGCGCTACGGTCGGCCAGTGGATGAAGGATCTCGTCGCGCTGCTCGGGGCCGCCCTCGCCCAACCCAACGCGCCGCTCGGCCGATTGCTCAATCGCAGGGCGGCATGACCGGCCGCAGAGCACGGGCGAATACGGGGTCACCCGTCAAAGCTGTGAATGACCAAGTTGCATCTTGATTATTTGGCGCCATCGCGCAAGATTATTCTCGCGTTTTGATTTGGACGATTATTTTCAACCGGGGAGTTCGTTATGGGTTTCATCAAATTTACCAAGGGCACCTCGTTGAGCGACAAGGACCGCAAGGCCCTGCAGAAGTTGCTCGGCGCCGAAAAGAAGAAGCTGCAGTCCGCGCTGAAGGACGTCGACGCCAGTATTTCGATGCTGGGCGGCTCCAAGAAGTCCAAGAAGAAGAAGACGTAAGACTCGTCGGCCGGGACGCCGCACGAATCTTCAGGCTTCAGTTTTCGGGCTTCAGTTTTCAGATTTGGCCGCTCGCGTGTCGAGTTGGGGTCTCGCACAAGCTTGCGCCCGTAAACCGGCCAGCAATCGACAAGGATTCGCCTGAGTGGACCGCTAGAAGCGGTGCACTCAGTTGATTCTTGCTCAGTTGATTCTTCCGTCATGGCAGGGGATTTGGCCCCGGCCTGACGCCATGGGCCCAATTGATGGCAGACGACAGGATTGAACTGTTTGTCGGACTGATCGAGACTTTTGACGCGCCGGGTGCAGTCGATACCTGCCGGCGTTTGCTCTCGATCGACGAACGGGTACGAGCCGACCGCTTCAAGTTCGAGCGGCACCAGCGGCAGTATATTTTCGCGCACGCGTTGTTGCGGCTTGCGCTCTCGCACGTCGCGCCGAATGTCGCACCCACCGACTGGTCATTTGCGGCCGGACGTTACGGGCGGCCGTTTGTCGCATTGCCCAAGACCTCGAGCGCGCTGCATTTCAGCCTGTCCCATGCCGATGGCTGCGTCGCCTGCGTCGTGTCAGGGCATGAGACGGTCGGCGTCGACGTCGAGACCGTGTCACGGCGCGTCGCGCCGCTGTCCACCGCGCTCCGGTTCTTCGCGCCGGAAGAGGTCGAAGCGCTGCGCGGACTGCCGGAGCGCGCCGCGATCGAGCGCTTCTTCGACTACTGGACGCTGAAAGAGGCCTATCTGAAGGCCAGGGGTTTCGGCCTCAATTTGCCGCTCGATGCCTTCGCGATGCAGGTATCGCGCGAGGCCATCGAGATCAGCTTCAAGCCCGATATCGCCGACGATCCGCAAGGCTGGCGATTCCAGCTATTCTCGCCGTCGCCCTCGCATCGCCTCGCGATCGCCGACGGCTCTCGCGCCACCGGTGGCCTGCCCATCACCCGCAATGCCTGGCCGCTCCAGGAAGCGGCTGAATGACGCCGCCGCGGCTGCGCGTCTTTCCCGCAATCTCGCGCAACCGCGATCCCAAGAAATATGTCGGCGAGTTGATGCGGGTGGCGCAGTTCGCCGAGCGCAACGGCTTCGAGGGCATCCTGCTGTTCGAAGGCAACGACGTGTTCGTCGAGCCTTGGGCGATGGCACAGCACATCATTGGCGAGACGACCCGATCCTCGCCGCTGATCGCGGTCAATCCGGTCTACATGCACCCGTTCACGGCGGCAAAATTCGTCTCGTCCTTTGCGCAGCTCCACGGCCGCAAGGTCTATCTCAACATGATCACGGGGACGGCGGTCAGCGATTTGCAGGGGCTCGGCGACGAGCAAACGCATGCCGACCGCTATGTCCGGCTCGGCGAATTCGTTGCGCTGATGCGCCAGTTGCTGGCAAGCCCGCGGCCGGCCACTTTCGAGGGCCGGTTCTACCGCGCGAGCAACCTGCAACTGCGGCCGCGCCTGGCGCCCGAGCTGATGCCGGAATTTCTGGTCGCAGGCCAGTCCGAACCGGCACAGCGCGTCGCAAAGGAGACCGGCTGCATCAAGATGCAGATGCTGCCGCCCGATCTCGACCGCGGCCTCGATGCGCCGGGCGTGAATTTTGGAATTTTCGCCCGCGAGGGACGCGACGAGGCACGGCGAGCGGCAAAGGCGCGTTTCCGCGATAATGCCGACGATCGCGAGCTGCTCGTGCTCACCGTGGAGAACAGCGATTCCGTGTGGAAACGGCGCCTCTACGAGGGCCAGAGCGGCGAGCTCGCGGACAATGGCTATTGGCTGCTGCCGTTCCTGACCTTCCAGGCCGACTGCCCCTACCTCGTCGGCAGCTACGCGGAGATCGGCGCGAAGCTGAAGGAATTTGCCGCAAAGGGGCTGACCACGATCATGCTCGACATGGTCGCGGACGAGACCGAGATGCAGCACGTCTGCAAGGCGCTCGCGGCGAGCGGGATGTTTTGAGATCGAATTATCAAGGAAGCGCCTCTTCTCCCTCTCCCCGTTCTTACGGGGAGAGGGTCGGGGTGAGGGGCTCTCTCTGCGGGCGAGATATGCCTGAGACCTGTACCCCCTCACCCGGAATTTGCTCGCGCAAATTCCGACCTCTCCCCGCAAGCGGGGAGAGGTAAACTTCACCGCGCTTGTTCGAATCCGGCCAGCACCGAGGTCAGGTTCGCGCCGAGGATATCCGAGAGATAGCCGCCCTCCTGCACGAACACGGTCGGCAGGCCCATCTTCGCGATGGCCTGGCCGATGCGGCGAAAGCCGGGCGTGGTGACGGCGAGGCCCTTCAGCGGATCGTGCTCGGAGGCGTCGAGGCCGAGCGCGATGACGAGGGCGCCGGGCGCAAAGGATTCGATCGCCTTGCGCGCGACCTCCATCGCCTGGATGTAGCCGTCATCGCCGGTGCCGATCGCCAGGGGAATGTTGAGATTGGCGCCGAGGCCAGGACCTTCGCCGCGCTCATGCGCATAGCCCCACACGTAAGGATAATACGCGACCGGATCGGCATGGATCGAGACCGTGTAGATATCCGGCCGCGCGTAAAAGATGCCTTGCGTGCCGTTGCCGTGGTGGACGTCGACGTCGAGGATCACGACACGCTCGTGCCTCTGCCGCAGATGCGCCGCCGCGATCGCGCTGTTGTTGAGGAAGCAGAAGCCGCCGGCCATGTCGCGATAGGCGTGATGGCCGGGCGGCCGGCAGAGCGCATAAGTCGCATCCTCGCCGTCCATCACCATCTGTGCCGCGGTGACCGCGACGTCGGTCGCAGCGCAGGCCGCGGCCCAGGTGCCCGGGCCGATCGGCGCCGCGGTGTCGGCGGTGTGCCAGCCGAGCTTGCCGGTGATATGGGTGGGATAAGTCGCGGCATGGCGCACCGGATGGATATTGCCGATCATCTCCGGGCCGGAATCGCCGAGCGCGGTCCAGGCCTCCCAGGCCTCGCTCAGGAACGACAGATATTCCGGACTGTGGATGCGCGCACGCGGCCCCTGCCCGAATGTGGTTGGCTCGACCAGTTGATGCTTGCCGTCCTTCAATCCCTTGAGCAGGCGGTCGGCCCGCTCGGGCTGCTCGGTGGTGCGCTTGACGACGCCGCGAACCAGGAAGAATTGCGGATCGTGGCTGCGATGCAGCTCGGTATGGACGGCTTTCACTCGAACAACTCCGTGGTCGCTTTGACGGTGCCACAGATGTCTAAATCGCCGCGGCGGCGAGATGCAAGCAAGAAGAATGCCGCCCCTGTCGCACCGCCCGCCGCAAGCAGATCGCTCGTGAAGCTCAGCAGCGCCCACGCTGAAGGCAGTGCTCGCGGCCCTGCTGGTCGGTGCGGAAAGACTCGACGAAGCCGCCCTGACGCTGGGTGACGAAGATCGTCTTGCCGTCGTGGCCGCCGAAGGCAAGATTGGTCGGCTCCTTGGCTCTCAGCGCGATCTCCCGCTCGACCGCGCCATTGGCCTTCATCAACGTGATCGTGCCCTTGAGGATGCGCGCGACATAGAGGCGGCCGGCCATGTCGGTGCGCAGGCCGTCGACGGTGTCGGGCTGAAACGCCTTGACGAGTTTTGGATTGGTGAGCTCGTTGCCGCCGACCGTGTAGGACCAGATCTGGCCGCTGCTGGATTCCCCGACATAGAGCGTCTTGTCATCAGGGCTGAGGTCGATGCCGTTGGTCGTGCCCATCGCGCGCGGCGCCGACATGAGCTGTCCCTGCACCGTTCCGTCGGCTCCCTTCGCGATGCGCCAGATGTGGCCTTCGCGACCTTTCCAGTTCGGATCGCTCGCGTAGATCGTGCCGTCGCGGGCGATGGTGATGTCGTTGGGCTGGTTCATCTCGTCGGAGTGAAACCAGATGACGGGCTCGGTCGATCCCTTCGGGATCGCGAAGATGTTGTGCTTCTTGTAGTCGGCGATGAACATGGTGCCGTCGCGCGCGAAGCGTATGGCATTGCCGACGCTGCCCTCAGGCAAAGCCGTGAACGGCTCGGACACCGCGCCGCCGACAGGCAGCTTGCCGATGGTGCCGGGCTTGCCGAAATTGACGACGAAGAGATTGCCGTCGAGATCGGCGGCCGGCCCTTCGATGCCGAACGTGTATTCGCCTGATGGCGTCACCTGCACGCTTTCGAACAGTTTCGTTTCCGCTCGTGCCGGTGCCGTCGCAAGGACGAGAACAACGCTACTGCACAGGCACCAGAAATTCCTGCCGGATGTAATAGCCATCGCCGTCGCTGCACTCGCCATTCAGATAGGGATCGGCCGGCCGGAAGAAGCGGCTGAAGCCGGGTTTGTCTACAGCGTTCCTTTGTGTCACGACGACGACCTTGGCGGCCGGTATTTCGCCGCATTCCTTGTTGGTTTTGCCAAAGAACTTGCGCTGCGGCGGGCCGGGCTTGACCCGCATCCGGATGCCCGGAACCATTTTTGACACCAGCAGATCCGCCGTGTCGAGCACGCGCGTGTAACCAGGCTCGGCCTTCGGCAGGCCTTCGCCACCCGGCGGCATCAGCTTCTCCGCGCCTAACCCACGAAGCCGCGTGCGCAACTTGCCGGAGTCGGGATCACCAGGATAGATCCAGCCATCCTGCGACAGCATGAAGCGAAGCACGGTCGCGTCCTTCTGTGCGTCCGATTGGCCAGGCCTCAGGCCGAAATCCGAGTGACAGCCGACGCAATGCTTTTCGACGAGGCCCTTGCGCAAATTGGTGAGCCGGATGCTGTTCTGCGCGTCCCTGGCAACGAAGGCCGCCAGTTGATCGATCAGCGCCTGGCTCCGCATGTCGCAGGGCAAGGGCGGCGGCGCATCGCCCGCGGCGCGGTCGATCCGGATCACGGTCTGGTTCTTGTCCTCGACCAACCAGATTGCGCCGTCCTCCGCGACCGTCATGCCGACGGGCGCACCTTGCGGCCGTGCGCCGTTGACGCGATGCCAGCCTGAGACCAGTTCCTCGAACGGCGCGGCGGCGACGTCGCCGGCCTCGGTCTGGAAGCTGTGGGTCGGATCGGCCGCGCAACTGACATGATAGCGTACCGGCGCCGGCGTGGGCTTCGGGAAGCCGTGCTCGTCGACGTCATAGACGACGACGCGGCTGCCGGTCGGGCGATAGCCATGCAGGCCGACCAGCAGCTTGCCCTCGAGCTCCGGAAATTTCGCACCGTGATAATAGAGCATCGCGAGCGGCGCGCCGTGCGGCGGCAGCAGCGAGAACGGTGCCTTGTAGAGAGCGTTGGCGGTGCACAGCGACTTGTAGACCCCCGACTGCAACACGATCCTGAATTCGGGACTCGGCGTCGACAAATCGTAGCAATAAGGCCAGCCGTAATGCCTGCCCTGCTCGATCGCGTTGATCTCCTCGTTCGGCTTGAAAACGTCGGGCAGGTCGCGGCCGTTCTCGCCTTGCAGGAAGGCATAGCCCGCATCGGGAAAGCTCGGATGCAGCGCCAGCGCCATCGAGTTGCGCAGGCCGCGCGCGTAGACGCTGTGCGGCGGGTCGGTCTCGCCAGGCTTCAACGCCGGGAAGATACCGCCCGGGGGCGGCGTGAACAGCCAGATCGCGGCCATCGCGGAAGCGCCCTCGGCCGCCGCGCAAGGTTTCGTGATCGGCGCCGGCGTGATGCAGTCGTCGCTGTGCGAGCCGATGTTGATGAACAGCCGGCCGTTCTTATCAAAGACAAACTGCTTGAGTGGATGCGCGCTCTCGTCGAGCTTTGTGCCATCGGGCAATGTGACCCGGCGGCCGGGCATGTGACGGACGATGGTCTCGACCGTGTCGCGCGGATTGTCGGCGAGCGGATCGAACCGGAAGATCGTCTCCGCGCTCGAGGCATAGAGCCTCTTGTCCGGGCCGATCACGAGACCAAACGGATATTCGATTGCAGTCAGCAGCTCCTTGAACCGCTGTCCCTGGGGCGCGCGCGGGTCGAGCAACAGCAGCCGACCATCGGTATGGCCCCAGCCCGCCATGTCGGCGACCACGAACAGGTCACGACCGGGCACCTGGATGATCGAGCGCGGGAATTTCAGCCGATCCTCCTCGCTGGCGACGAGGCCCGCACAAAATCCCGCCTTCATGTCGATCTGGATTTTTGGAAAGGCCAGATCGGCACTGCCGCAGGTCTCCGTGCCGATGGCATAGCCGCTCTTGCGGACCGGTTCTGATGAGCCTACCGAGGTCAGGGTCAGGAGGACCACCAGGGCGACCGCGCACGCGCGCAGGCTTCGGCTTTCACGCCAAAATGTGAGGTGGTTCACGGCGCCTCCCGGACTTTCCGTCCAGGGTTGTTCCATGCCGTGGGAATGCCGTCCAGTTGATCAACACCCCCTTGTGATCAAACCAGCAGGGGGCTTGGCGCCGACCAATCTCCGTAGATTCCCTTACCGGGCTCGACCCGAATGTTTCGCGAAGGCTTGGAATGGTATCGGTTTGCCGTCCCAATCGCTCCCAATAGGAGACGCATATGGTCCAGGTCTATTTTCACTGCTCCAACTTGGACGGCACGCTGATCGATCGCAGCGGCACAGCCGTGACCAACCTGACCGAGGCGCGCGACCGTGCCGCCCAGATCATGAACGCGATGATCCTGACGCCCGGCGCTGAGGATTGGCGCGACTGGGTCATCCATGTCAGCGGCTCCGATGGCGAGGAGATCTTCGATCTCCCCTTCACTGCCATGCTCGGCAAGCCGCACTGAGGTGATGCCATGTTGCTCGCGTCACTGACCCTGCTCCGCCAGCCCCTGAACTTCGTCGCCAGCAAATGGCAGACGCTGATGCGGGTCGCGGGCAATCCCTACCGCCCCGAGCTTCACTACATGCGCGGGCCTGGCCCGAAATGGCACGCCAAGTATCAGGCCAGCCGGCTGGATCGCGCGCGCTGAGCCCTGCGGCTCCTGCTCCCCACTGATCGGTGTCTCAATGCGTCATGCCCGGGGATAGCCGTCCGAAGGACGGCGTCGCTTCCGCTCGCCTATGTCCCGGGCATTCTCGTCTTTCCGAGCACCATCCCCTGCCTGTTTCACACCAGCCATGCCGCGCCGCGCTTTCGATGTTCTCACTGGGGGCGATGTGCCATTCTTTGTGCGCTCCGCCGAATGCGGAACTCAGCGCAACGAAACAAGACAGCACACAAACATCATGCCTCACCAATTCAGCCACGCCCAAACCGTCCGCAAGCCCGCCGTCACATCCAAAGGCGGCATCGTCGCCGCGCAATCGCGGCGGGCGGCAGAAGTGGGAGCGCAAGTGCTGGCGGCGGGCGGCGACTGCGTGGATGCGATCGTCGCCACCACCTTCGCGCTCAACGTGCTGGAGCCCTGGAACAGCGGCATGGGCGGCGGCGGCGCGATGGTGCTCTACCGTGCCGCGGAAAATCGCTATGAGGTGATCGACTACGGCATGTGCGCGCCGCAAAGCCTGCGCACCGCAGACTATCCGCTCAGCGGCGAAGGCGCGGCTTCCGATCTGTTTCCCTGGCAGCGGGTCAAGGACGACCGAAACATCCACGGTCCCGGCTCGATCGCCGTGCCCGGGGTCGTCGCCGGCATGGAGGAGGCGCATCGCCGCCACGCCAGGCTGCCATGGAAAGATCTCGTTGCGCCGGCCGTGGCGCTTGCCGGCGAAGGCCTGCTGGTCGACTGGTGGACCACGCTGACGATCGCGGCATCGGCGGCCGATCTTCGGCGCTATCCCGCGAGCGCAGCAACGTTCCTGAAGAACGGCCTGCCGCCGAGCGCGCCATGGGGTATCAAGTCCGAGACGCGGCTGCCGCTGGATACGCTGAAGGCGACGCTGGCGCATCTTGCGGCCGCCGGTCCGCGCGATTTCTACCGGGGCGATCTTGCCAGAAGCATCGCGTCCGACATCAAGGCTGACGGCGGCGCGCTATCGGTCGAGGACCTCGCCGCGTTCCGAGCCCATCTGCGCGATCCGCTGGCGATCCCCTATCGCGGCGGCAAGGTGTTTGCGACGCCGGAGCTGACGGCCGGACCGACCATGGCGCATGCGCTGCGCCTGTTGCAGCAGAACCTGAAGCCGGGAAGCGCGCCCGATGCAGCCGCCTATGCCGAATATGCCGCCGCGCTGCAATCGGCCTATCGCGAGCGGCTCAAGGACATGGGCGATGCCGACGGCAAGCGCTCGCTCGGCGCGGACTATCTGGCGCCCGCCTGCACCACGCACTTCTCGGTAGTCGATCGCCACGGCAACATCGCGGCGGTGACGCAGACGCTGCTGTCTTCCTTCGGCTCGAAATACGTCACGCCGCACACCGGCATCGCCATGAACAACGGCATCATGTGGTTCGACCCGATGCCGGGCACCACCAACTCGCTCGCCCCAGGCAAGCGCTGCCTCACCAACTACACGCCCGTCATCGCCGAGGCCAAGGACGGCAGACGGCTCGCGGTCGGCGCCTCCGGCGGTCGCCGCATCCTGCCGTCGGTGATGCAGATCGTGTCGTTTGCGATGGATTTCGGCATGGATCTCGACGCCGCGATCCACCAGCCGCGCATCGACGCCAGCGAAGGCGCGATCGTGATCGGCGATACCAGGTTGCCGGCGGGCACACGCGAGACGCTCGCGGCGCGATTCGACTATGAAGAAGCGCGAGTGCAGTCCTTGCCGCAAAAATTCGCCTGCCCGAGCGTCGTGATGCGCGACGGCGACACCAATTCCGGCGCGGTCGAGATCTTCCAGCCCTGGGCCGACGCTGTGGCGGAGGGCTGAGGCTTAGATCCCCAGCCGGTCGCGCACGCGACCAGCGATCACTGCCGTCGTCACGCCGACCGGCCAGAAGGCATGCATCGGAATCGGCTTGATGCCGGTGACGGGCATGTCGATCTCGGCCTTGGCGCCGCCGATCAGCCGCCGCGCCAGCTGCGCGCCCATCGCGGTCGAGAGCGCGACGCCACGGCCGTTGCAGCCGAGCGAGATCAGGATGTTGTCCGCGGGCTCGTGCACATGCGGGTAATGATCCCCGGTGATGGCGAGCCGGCTGTTCCAGCCATGGGTCCAGGCGACGCCCTTGAGCTGCGGCCATAGCCGCTCGGCGTATCGCATGAGATAGGCGACGTCGCGCGGCGAACTGATCCAGCGCATCGGGCCGCGGCCGCCCATCAAGAGGCGGTTCTGCTGATCGATGCGGTAATAGACGGTGATATGGCCGCTCTCGTAAAGGACGGGACGCGTCGGCATGATCGAACGCGTGACCTCATCCGAAAGCGGCGCGGTGGCGGCGATCGAGGAGAACACCGGCACGATGGTGCGGCGAAGCGCCGGCCAGAGATCGTCGGTAAAACCGTTGGTCGCGAGCAGCACCTTGTCGGCATGCACCACCGCGCGCGGCGTCTCGATGCGCCAGCGGCTGCCCTCGCGACGGAGCGACAGCGCCGGTGTCTCGCCGTGCACCTTCGCGCCTGCCGAGATCGCGGCGCGCGCAAGGCCGCGAGCGTAGCTGAGCGGATGCAAGTCGCCGCCGCGGGTATCGAACATGGCGCCGATGTAACGATCCGTGCCGGTCATCTCGCGCAACTGCTCGCGATTGAGGTACGTCACCGGCATACCGCGGGCGATGCATTGTTGTGCGGTTGTCTCGATCGCGGCGGCGCTGGCCTCGTTATAGGCCGCGCGCAGCGTACCGTTCTGCCGCGCTTCGCACGGGATCTGGTAGCGGCGGATCAAATCATGCGTGAAATTCGTCGTGCCGTAGGAGAAGTCAATCATGCGGCGGCCGAGCTCAGTGCCGAAATCGGCCTCGATCTGATCGGGGTCGTGCTTCAGTCCGGGATTGGTATGGCCGCCATTATTGCCGGATGCGCCCCAGCCCGGCTCCTGCGCCTCCAGCACCAGTGCCTCGACGCCTTGCTCGGCCAGATGCAACGCCGTGGACAGGCCGGTGTAGCCGCCGCCGACAATGGCGACCGAGACCGTCTTGTCGATTTCGAGCGGCGGCGTGGCCACCGGCGCAACGGCGGTGTCGGCATAGAGAGACGGCGGCAGAGGCAGGCGCGTGGTCATGGCGAAGACCGATCAGAGCGGATGCAGCACGCGGCGCAGAAAATCCTGCGTCCGCGCATGCTGCGGTTGGTTGAGCACCGATTTCGCCGGTCCCTGCTCGACGATGACGCCGCCGTCGATGAACAGCACGCGGTCGGCGACGTCGCGGGCAAAGCCCATCTCGTGGGTGACGACGACCATGGTCATGCCGTCGTCGGCGAGCTTGCGCATCACGCCGAGAACGTCGCCGACCAATTCAGGATCGAGCGCCGAGGTCGGTTCGTCGAACAGGATGGCCTTGGGCTGCATCGCCAGCGCCCGCGCGATCGCGACGCGTTGCTGCTGGCCGCCGGAGAGCTGCGGCGGATGTTCGTTGGCTTTCTCGGCAAGGCCCACCTGGGCGAGCAGCGCGCGGCCACGCTCGAATGCGGCAGCGCGCGGCTCCCTCTTCACATAGAGCGGTCCTTCGACCACGTTTTCCAGCACCGTCCGGTGCGGAAACAGGTTGAAGCGCTGGAACACCATCGAGACCTGGGTGCGGATCTTCACGATCGACGGCGCGTCGCGGTCGACCTTCAATCCCTCGACGCTGATCTCGCCGCGGTCGTAGCTTTCGAGACCGTTGATACAGCGCAAGATGGTGGACTTGCCGGAGCCGGAGGGGCCGACGATGCAGACCACCTCGCCCTTCTGGACGGACGCCGTGATGCCCTTGAGCACCTCGTTCTCGCCAAAGCTCTTGTGGACGTCGGTCAGCTCGATCATTTCTTGCCGGCCCGCTTCTCGAAGTGACGGACCAGCAGGATCAGCGGAATGCTCATGGTGAGATACATCAGCGCGACCATCGTGAACACGTTGGTGTTCTTGAAGGTCGAGGACGCGATCAGCTTGCCCTGAAGGGCGAGCTCGGCAACCGTGATGGTTGAGGCCTGCGAGGAATCCTTCAGCATCATGATCATGACGTTACCGTAGGGCGGCAGCACGATGCGCACCGCCTGCGGCAGCACGACGCGACGCATGGTCAGCCACCAGCCCATGCCGATCGATTGCGCCGCCTCGATCTGCCCCTTGTCGATGGCCTCGATGCCGGCGCGGAAATTTTCCGCCTGATAGGCCGAGTAGGCGATGCCGAGCCCGAGGATCGCGGCCTGCAACGCGCTGAGCGTGACGCCGAGATCGGGCATCACGAAGTAGAGGTAGAACAACAGCACGATGATCGGAATGCCGCGGATCACGTTGATCAGGCTGGCGCTGAGCAGCGACAGGACGCGGATGCCGGAGACCCGCATCATCGCCCAGACGAGGCCAAGCACCGTCGAGAGCAGCAGCGAGCCGATGGTGACGACGATCGTCAGCACGACGCCGCTCATCAGGATCGGGAAGAATTCCGCCGCGTCGTGCCAGAAGCCTTTCATCGATCAGCCTTCATCGATTGGCCTCTCGCGATCAACCCTGCGCCTTCAGGCCCCATTTATCGAGGATCTTGTCGATGGTGCCGTTGGCCTTCAGCTTGGCGAGCGAGGCGTTGATCTTGCCGAGCAGCGCGGCCTCGCCCTTGCGCACGCCGATGCCGACCGAGCCGACGGTGACGGGCTTGTAGCCGTCGACCAGACGCACCTCCGGGAAGCCGCCCTGCTTCAGATTGTAGGCGAGGATCGGATAGTCGGCGTAGCCGGCCTTGAGGCGGCCGGTGTTCACGTCGCGCAGGATGTCGGGAATGGTGTCGTAGGCTTTGACGTCGGCAAACAGGCCGGACTTCTTCAGCGCGTCGACGAAGGCGGTGCCGACCTGGGCGCCGACCGTCTCACCCTTCAGATCGTCCTGGGTGGCGTAGGCCTTGGTGTCGCTCTTGGGAACCACGAGGCCTTCGCCATAGGTATAGATCGGGTCGGAGAAGTCGACGACCTCCTTGCGCGGCGCCGTGATGAACATCGCGGCCGCGATGATGTCGATCTTGCTCGATGTCAGCGACGGGATCAGCGCCGAGAACTGCATCGGCTCGATCTGCACGTTGAAGCCGGCATCCTTGCCCACTTCGGTGACGAGATCGACCATGATGCCCTGGATGCTATTGGTCTTGGTGTCGAGGAAGGTGAAGGGAATGCCTGTCGGCGTCGAGCCGACCTTCAGCACCTGCTGCGCCGAAGCCGGCGCTGCTGCGGCAATCGCGAGTGCCGCGACCGCGGCCAGACCAAAACGCTTCATCGCATTCCCCCTTGGGCCCGGCCGATGGCGGCGCTCGCAGATCTCGTCATCGCAGACGTTGCGGGCCAAGCCGTTTCGGCCTATTTTCACCAATATGAAAATTTGGTCACACTTTCGCGGGTCATGCAAGCGGTTTTCATGCACATGAAGGAAGCGGTTTGACGTGAGCGGTGGCAAAAGAATGCGCAGACCGGCCGCCGCAAAGCCGGTGAAGAAGGTAAAAGCCAAGGCTATCGCCAAAGCCGCCGAGCCGGCGATGGACGTCGCGGTCGGCCGCCGTATCCGCGACCTCCGGCGCGTCAGGCAATTCTCGCTCGAGACGGTCGCCTCGCGCACGGAGCTTTCGATCGGTTTCCTCAGCCAGATCGAGCGCGGCCTGTCGTCGCCGTCGCTGCGCGTGCTGGCCACGCTCGCCGACGTGCTCGGCGTCGGCATCGCCGCGCTGTTCGGCGCCAGCCCGAACGCCGACGGTGCATCCGACCAAATCGTCACGCGCGGGCTTCAGCGGCCCGAACTGAAGCTCTGGCGCACCGGCGTGTCGAAGCAATTGCTGAGCCCGGCCAGCGCCGACAACCGGCTCAATCTGTTCCTGGTGCATCTGGAGCCCGGCGGCTCTACCGGCGACGAGCTCTACACCCATGACGGCGAGGAGGCCGGCCTCGTGCTCGAAGGCGAGATGATGCTGACGGTGGACAGCGAGACGTGGTCGCTGAAGACCGGTGACAGTTTTCGGTTTGCAAGCCGTCGGCCGCACCGGTTTTCAAATCCGGCCGAGGATGCCAAGGCGGTGGTGCTGTGGGTGAATTGCGTGACGGGGTCGGGGTAGCGCAGCCGTCATTGCGAGCGAAGCGAAGCAATCCAGGGTCTTTCCGAGGAGGCAGCCTGGATTGCTTCGTCGCGAGAGCTCCTCGCAATGACGGGAGGATAGAGTCTTAGCCGAACCGATACTTGTACCGATCCACCGTCAGCGCACTCACATCAATGTCCGGCTTCTTGCCCGACAGCATGTCGGCGAGCACGCGGCCGGAGCCGCACGACATGGTCCAGCCCAGTGTGCCGTGGCCGGTGTTGAGGTGAAGGTTGGCGTATTGCGTCGGGCCGATCACGGGCGGGCCATCCGGCGTCATCGGGCGCAGCCCGCTCCAGAACGTCGCCTTGGAGAGATCGCCGCCGCGCGGGAATAGATCGGTCAGCGAGTGATCGAGCGTAGCGCGGCGCGCGTCATAGAGCTGGCTCGAGAAGCCGGAGATTTCGGCGGTGCCGCCGACGCGGATGCGATTTCCCAAACGGGTGATGGCGACCTTGTAGCTCTCGTCCATCACGGTCGATTCCGGCGCCCCGGAAGCGTCCTTGATCGGCACCGTGATCGAATAGCCCTTCACGGGATAGACCGGCAGCGAAATATCGAGCGGCGCGACCAGCCGCGACGACCAGCTTCCGAGCGCGAGCACGTAAGCGTCGGCCTGCAACGTTCCGGCGCTGGTCACGACGCCGCTGACGCGCCCGCCGTCGGTGACGATGCGGTCGATGCCGGTGTTGAACATGAAGCGCACGCCGAGCGCTTGGGCATGCTTGGCCAGCGCCTGTGTGAACATGTGACAGTCGCCGGTCTCGTCCTGCGGCAAGCGCAGTCCGCCCGCGAACTTCTCCTTCACGCCCGCCAGCGCCGGCTCGGCCGCGATGCAGCCCTCACGGCTCAGCACCTCGAACGGTACGCCGTACTCCTTGAGCACGGCGATGTCCTCACCGGTGCCGTCGAGCTGGGCCTGATAGCGGAACAGCTGCAGCGTGCCCTGCGAGCGCTCGTCATACTGGATGCCGATGTCGCGGCGCAGATCGCGCAGGCAATCGCGGCTGTATTCCGCGATCGGGATCATCCGGCTTTTGTTGATGGCGTAGCGTTCGCTGGTGCAGTTGCGCAGCATCTTGAGCAGCCAGACCCACATCACGGGATCGAGCTTCGGCCGGATCACCAGCGGGCCGTGCTTCATCAGCAGCCATTTGACCGCCTTGACCGGGACGCCGGGACCAGCCCAGGGCGAGGAATAGCCGGGCGACACCTCGCCGGCATTGGCAAAGGAGGTCTCGAGCGCCGGTTCGGGCTGACGGTCGACGACCGTCACCTCATGGCCGGCACGCGCGAGGTAGTAGGCAGAGGTGACACCGATGACACCGCTGCCGAGGATCAGAACTTTCACGCTTGGTCAAACTCCCGCGGCATCACGCTCGCCGCTGCAAGAGGAAACTCCGCAACGGCGAGAGCAATTATCAGGCCACCCGCTTGATGGCATCGCCGAGGATCGACACGATATCGTCGATGTGGCTCTTCTCGACGATGAGCGGAGGCGACAGCGCAAAGCTATCGCCGCTCATGCGGAAGTACAGCCCGCGATTGAAGCAGTCGACCATGACGTCGTAGCCACGCACGCCGACCGTACCGTCACGCGGCGACAACTCGACCGCGCCCATCAGGCCGCAATTGCGGATGTCGACGACGTTGGGCAGGCCCTTCAGCGAATGCAGCGCATCGCGCCAGTATTCGGAGATCGACGCACCGCGCGTCAGCAGGCCTTCGTCCTTGTAGATGTCGAGCGTGGCGATGCCCGCGGCGCAGGCGACCGGGTGCGCCGAATAGGTGTAGCCGTGGAACAGCTCCATCGCGTTCTCCGGGCCGACCATCAGGCCGTCGTGAACCTTGCGGCTCGCGAACACGGCGCCGCAGGGAATGGTGCCGTTGGTGATGCCCTTGGCCGTCGTCATCATGTCAGGCGTGACGCCGAAGAAGTTGGCGGCGAACGGCGTGCCGAGCCGGCCGAAGCCGGTGATGACCTCGTCGAAGATCAGGAGGATGCCGTGCTTGTCGCAGATCTCGCGCAGGCGCTGGAGATAGCCCTTCGGCGGCGGCAACACCGCGGTCGAGCCCGGCACCGGCTCGACGATGACGGCAGCAATGGTCTCGGCGCCGTGCAGGGCCACCAGCCGCTCGAGATCATCGGCGAGCTCGGCGCCATGCTCGGGCTGATCCTTGGCGAAGGCGTTGCGGGTGAGATCGTGGGTGTGGCGGATGTGGTCGACGCCCGGCAGCAGGGTCGCGAAGGCGCGGCGGTTGGCGACCATGCCGCCGACCGAGGTGCCGCCGAAGCCGACGCCGTGATAGCCGCGCTCGCGGCCGATCAGGCGCGTGCGGCTCGCCTGGCCGTTGGCACGGTGATAGGCGAGCGCGATCTTCAGCGCGGTGTCGACCGACTCGGAGCCGGAATTGGTGAAGAAGATGCGATCGAGGCCCTTCGGCGCGATCTCGGCCAGACGCTCGGCGAAGTCGAATGCCAGCGGATGGCCCATCTGGAACGATGGTGCGAAATCCAGCGTCATCAGCTGGCGCTCGACGGCGGCGGCGATCTGCTTGCGACCGTGGCCGGCATTGACGCACCAGAGGCCGGCGGAGGCGTCGATCACCTTGCGGCCGTCGACCGTGGTGTAATGCATGCCCTCGGCCGAGGAGAACAGGCGCGGCGCCTTCTTGAACTGCCGGTTGGCCGTGAATGGCATCCAGAACGAATCGGTCTTGATGGTGTTCGGAATCTGATGAAGGGTCACGGGCCACGCTCCTTTGCTGACCTGCTAGCAGAGGCACGGCTTGAAAAGCGCAACAAGTCCTTTTCTGATGAGCTGCAAGCCATTGATTTGACTGGGGCTGCCGGTCCATATTTGCGCGATCCGCAACACTTGCAACACGGGTTAGGGACATGAGCGTCGATATCGGTGGACGGCTGCGATTCATCCGCGCGCGCCAGAAGCTGTCGCAGCGCGAACTCGCCAAACGCGCCGGCGTCACCAATTCGACGATCTCGCTGATCGAATCCAACCAGATGAACCCGTCCGTGGGGGCGCTCAAGCGCATCCTCGACGGCATTCCGATGGGGCTCGCCGAGTTCTTCGCGCTGGAGCCCGAGAGCCGGCGCAAGATCTTCTACCGCGGCGAAGAGCTGACCGAGGTCGGCAAGAAGCCGATCTCGTATCGGCAAGTCGGCGACAATCTGTTCGGTCGCAGCTTGCAGATTCTGAAGGAGCGCTACGAGCCCGGCAGCGACACCGGGCGCGTTCACCTCGTCCATGACGGCGAGGAAGGCGGCATCGTGATCTCGGGAAAGCTCGAAGTCACCGTCGAGGACGAGCGCCGCATTCTCAATCCGGGCGATGCCTATTACTTCGAGAGCCGTCGCCCGCATCGCTTCCGCTGCGTCGGCGGCAAGCCGTGCGAGGTGATCTCGGCCTGCACACCGCCGACGTTTTGAAGTTGTCCGCAATCCTACGGAGCCACCGGTATCCTACGGAGCTTGAGCCATCTCAATTTCCGCAGCCTGATCCTCTATATGTTTCCAGCCATAGCCAAGCAGCCTCCGCTTTCCGGAGCCGCTTCGTAACAGGGCTCGCTATGAAGATCACGCTCCCAAATGCAGAGGCTGCACTCGATGAAGTGCAGCGCGACAGCGACAAGCTCCATTCGGAGGAGCTGCGCAAGACCATCGCGAATTACATCGAGTCGCAGCGAGAAGTGCTCAAGGCTCTTCGCAAGAAGCTGCATTAGCACGCGGCGGAGCGAGACGGCCTCGCCCGCCGCGGTCTCAAGGCTACGTCAGCAACTCCTCGATCCGGATCGGGAAGCGGCGCACACGGACGCCCGTCGCGTGCCACACCGCGTTGGCAACCGCGCCTGCGCTGCCGGTGATGCCGATCTCGCCGACACCCTTGATGCCGAGCGCGTTCACGTGCGGGTCGTGCTCCTCGACCGTGATCACGTCGAGCGGCGGCACGTCGGCATTCACCGGGATATGGTACTCGCCGAGATTGGCGTTCATGATCCGGCCCGTGCGGCGGTCGGTGATGGCTTCCTCGTGCAACGCGAAGGACAGGCCCCAGATCATGCCACCGAACAGCTGGCTCTGCACCATGCGCGGGTTGACGATCCGCCCCGCGGCGAAGGCGCCGACCATGCGGGTGACGCGGACCTGGCCGAGCTCGGGATCGACCTTCACCTCCGCAAACACCGCGCCATGGGCGTGCATCGCATACTCCTCCATTGCCGCCGGATTCGGCGCGCCGGTGCCGCGCGCCTCGACCTCGGCCACGCCGGCGCGCGCGAGAATCTCGGAATAGCTTTCGCCGCGGCTCTCGTCGTCGCGCCGGATCAATCTGCCATCGCGCGCGATCACGCCGGCATTGCCGGCGCCGAACAGCGGCGAGCGCTCGTCGCCGGTGGCGAGATCGGCGAGTTTTGCAATCACGGCCGCGCCTGCGCTGTGGATCGCGGCACCCGCGGTCGCGGTGTGCGCGGAGCCGCCGGCGATGCCGGCATCGGGCAGGTCGGACGTCCCGGCCTTGAACTCGACCCGGTCGATATCAAGCCCGAGTTCGTCGGCCGCAATCTGCGCAAGCGCCGTCCAGGCGCCCTGCCCCATGTCATGCGCGCCGATTTCCATGGCACCGGAGCCGTCGCGGCGAAGCACGGCACGCGCTTCGGCCTGGAACATCAACGCGGGGAAGGTCGCGGTGCCCATGCCCCAGCCGACCAGAAGACCATCGTCGTCGCGCATCTGCCGCGGCTGGAGCGATCGCTTCGCCCAGCCGAAGCGCGCCGCGCCCTGCTCGTAGCAGGCGCGCAATGCCTTGGACGAGAACGGCTTGCCGGTGATGGGCTCGACCTCGGCATAGTTCTTCAGACGAAAGGCGAGCGGATCGAGGCCGCAGGCCCAGGCCATCTCGTCGATCGCGCTCTCCAGGGCGATCGAGCCGGTCGCCTCGCCGGGCGCGCGCATGAACAACGGCGTGCCGGTGTTGACACGCACGGCATCATGCGAGGTGCGGATCGCAGGTGCCGCATAGAGCGTGTGCGAGGCATCGGCCGCAGGCTCGTAGAAATCGTCGAACGTGCTCGACACGGTGCGCGCGTGGTGATCGAGCGCTGTCAGGCGCCCCTCGCCATCGGTGCCGATGCGCAGTCGTTGCCGCGTCGGCGCGCGATGGCCGACCGGGCCGTACATCTGCTCGCGGCGCAGCACCAGCTTGACCGGTTTGCCGACGAGCTTTGCCGCCATGATGCCGAGGACCGGAGGACCAGCCATGAGCCCCTTCGAACCGAACCCGCCGCCGAGGAACGGGCTGCGGATGTGGATCTTGTCGTGCGCGATGCCGAACAATTCGGCGACGCGCGCCAGCGACAGCATGAGACCCTGGGTCGGCATGTCGATCTGCAAATTGTCGCCATCCCATGCAGCCACGATCGCATGCGGCTCCATCGCATTGTGATATTGCGGCGGCGTTTCGTAAACCGCGTCGATCCGCTTCTCGGCCGACGCAAGTCCCGCCTCGACATCGCCGCGATGATTTTCCGTGGGGTTGCCGACGCCGACGACCGGCGGCACGTAGCTTTCACCCGCGTCGAGACCGATGAGCGCGGGCAGCGTCTCGTAGCGCGGCGCCAGCAGCGTGGCGCCTTCCGTCGCCGCCTCCAGCGTCTCGGCGATCACGACGGCGATCGGCTGGTTGGCGTAGCGGACCTCGTTGCTCTGCAGCACCTCCATCCGGAATACGAATGGATTGGTCTTGATCTCGGGGTCGATCGCGAGCTCAGGCTTGTGGTCCGACGTCATGACATCGACGACGCCGGGATGACGCTTGGCAGCAGTGACATCGAGCGAGGTCACACGGCCACGCGAAATGCTCGCGACAGCCATTACCGCAAACAGCATGCCGGGCGGATGATTGTCGGCGGCGTAGGTCGCCCGGCCCTTGACCTTGAGAACCCCGTCGCGGCGGGTCAGCGGCTGGCCGATGTTCGAGCCGTGACGCAGATGAGCTGGCGCGCTGGTGAGATTGAGTTCAGGCATGGATCGCTCCGGACGTCGAGGCAAAGGGAGAGGCCGGCAGCGCGGCGATGCGCGCGGGCGTACCGGCGGCGGCGAGGCTCAGCGCGCGCACGACGATGCGGCGCGCGAGCTCGATCTTGAAGGCGTTGTCGCCGGACGGTTTTGCGTCGGCGAGCGCGCGCGAGGCGGCGTCCTGGAAAGCGTCCACCGTGGGCGCGACGTTCCTGAGCACGTCCTCCGCAGCGCGGGCGCGCCAGGGCTTTGCGGCGACACTGCCGAGCGCAAGCCGCGCCTCCGCGATCTTGCCGTTCTCGATCCGCAGCGCAGCCGCAGCCGAGACGACGGCAAATGCGTAGGACGTTCTATCGCGGACCTTGAGATAGCGCGCATGCGCGGCAAAGCCCCGCGCAGCGGGCGGCAGCCGCACCGCGACGATGAGATCACCCGGTTCGAGCGCCGAGTCACGCTCGGGCGTATTGCCGGGCAGGCGATGCAATTCGTCGAGCGCGATCTCGCGCCGCCCGTTCCTGCCTTCGATCTCGACGATGGCGTCGAGCGCGACCAGCGGTACGCAGAAGTCGGACGGATGCGTGGCGATGCAGTTTTCGCTCCAGCCGAGCACGGCGTGGGTGCGGTTCTCGCCGTCGCGGGCGTCGCAGCCGCTGCCGGCCTCGCGCTTGTTGCAGCGGCTGGCGGTGTCGTAGAAATACGCGCAGCGCGTCCGTTGCAGGAGATTGCCGCCGACAGTCGCGGCATTGCGCAATTGCGCCGATGCGCCGGAGAGCAGTGCTTCGGCGACGGCCGGATAGGCCTTGGCAAAGTCGGCGTCATGCGCGAGATCGGCGTTGCTCACCAGTGCGCCGATACGCATGCCACCGTCGGCAAGGCGCTCGATCCGATCGAGGCCGTCGAGATGGGTGACGTCGACCAGGCGATCCGGCCGGCTGACGCCGCCCTTCATCAGATCGAGCAGGTTGGTGCCGGCGGCGAGATAGGTCGCGCCCGGCTGCGCGGCGGCAGCGATGGCCTCGGCGACCGTGGCCGGCCTGACATAATCGAACTGCTTCATGCGGAGCGCCTCTGGTTGGATTCGTCCATACCGGCCTGCGCGTCGAGCACGGCATCGACGATGCCGGCATAGGCGCCGCAGCGGCACAGATTGCCGCTCATGCATTCGCGAATGCGCTCGGGATCGTTGCCGGCCTGCGCCTCGCTCATCATGCCGATCGCGCTCATGATCTGGCCCGGCGTGCAGAAGCCGCACTGAAAGCCGTCATGGGCGATGAAGGCGGCCTGAACGGGATGAAGCTGGTCGCCGCGCGCCACACCCTCGATTGTGAGGATGTCGGCGCCGTCATGACTGATCGCGAGCGCGAGGCAGGAGTTGATGCGCTTGCCGTCGACGAGAATGGTGCAGGCGCCGCATTGGCCGCGGTCGCATCCCTTCTTGGTTCCGGTCAGATGGAGGCGCTCACGCAGGAGATCGAGCAGCGTGACACGCGGATCGTCGAGGACGAAGTCGCGCCGCGCACCGTTCACGGTGAGGCTGATGGAGTGGTTCATATAAGGCTCCGATCAGATATGGACATCAGTCGTCGCGCAGCGCGCCACCGCCGTGGCCGCCGTCGACATGCGCCCCCCGAACATCATCCGGGCAAACGACTTCAGCGAAGATACGGAGGCACCCTCCGCTTAACAAGGGCCGGCGGGAAATATTTGGAATTCGTCAAAAGCCCGTGCGCATCAACGCGATGCAGCCCCACAAGGGTTCAATCTAACCAATTCGTGATCTACATTGCGTGGATGGACGACCACACCACCGACCAGACCCGCAAGCCCCGCGCCGATGCCGTGCGCAATCGCGAGCGCGTGCTCGAGGCCGCCAAGGCCGTGTTCAACGCGGGTGGTCCCGAGGCGAGCCTCGAGGCGGTGGCAAAACGCGCCGGCGTCGGCATCGGCACGCTCTATCGGCATTTCCCGACGCGCGAGGATTTGTTCGAGGCGGTATACCGGCGCGAGGTCGAGCAGCTCAGCGAGCTTGCCGAGCAGTTGAAGAACGGGGACCCGGTCGATGCGCTCAGGCGCTGGCTGCACTCAGGCGTCGAATTCGTTGCCACCAAGAAGGGCATGGTGGCAGCCCTGGCACTCGCGGTGCAGAGCGGGTCGGAGTTGCATGCCTTTTCCTTTGAGCGCCTCACCAGGGCGATCGGCTCGCTGCTCGACCGCGCAGCCGCGGCCGGCGCGATGCGCGCAGACATCAGTCCCGAGGACTTGCTGCGCGCGTTCTTCGGCATGTGCTACATGCACGACCAGCCCGGCTGGCAATCCTCGGTGCTGCGGATGCTCGACGTGTTCGTCGACGGTTTGCGGGTGCGGCCTGTCGTGAAAGCCAAGGTACGCGCCGCCGCCAAGCCTGCGAAGCCGGCTGCAAAGCGGAAGCGATAGCCCGCGAGATGTGCTAGGATCGGCGCCGCCGGGATTTCAACGCGGAGCCTGTCATGCGCATCGCCGCCTTGCTGGTCTTTCTCAGTGTCGCCTTCGGTCCCATCTCAGCGCGCGCCGACGATGTCGCGACAGCACAGGATATCATCCGCGCCCAGGAGCAGGCATTCGGCCGCGACGACGCGCGCGCGGCCTATTCCTACGCCGCACCGGCGATCCGGGAGATCTTCCCCGCGCCCGACATCTTCATGTCCATGGTGCAAAACGGCTACCCGCCGGTCTACCGGCACAAGAGCTTTGAATTTGGCGACAGCAAGAGCGAGGGCAGCCGCATTGCCCAGCACGTCCATATCATCGATGCCAATGGCGAGGCCTGGGAAGCGCTCTACACGCTCGAGCAGCAGGCGGACGGCAGCTACAAGATTACGGGTTGTTCGCTGCTGAAGGCGGGACAGGCAGTCTAGGTCGCAAAACCCGGGCCGGTCCTGACGGCATTCATCCGGGAGCGGATCAGCAGCGTCAGCACGATGCCGATGTTGAGCGCGTTCCACGCCACGCCGTTGGCGAACGCCGCGGCATAGGAGCCTGTGGCGTCGAAGATGACGCCCGAGACCCAGCCGCCGAACGACATGCCGAACACGGAGGCGAAGATCACGATGCCGACTCGGGTTGCGGCCTCGCTCGCCGGCATCGCCTCGCGCACGATGATGGCATAGCTCGGCACGATGCCGCCCTGGAACAGGCCGAACATCGCGGAGATCAAATAGAGCGAGGTCAGGCTGTCGAAGAACAGGTAAAATACGAGCGCAAAGCCTTGCGCCAGGGCACCGATCAGCAACGTCGGGATGCCGCCGATCTTGTCGGCGAGGTAGCCCGAGCCGATCCGGCTGACGATGCCGCAGGCCATCATCAGCGACAGCATCTCGGCGCCGCGCGCCACGCCATATCCGAGATCGCCGCAATAGGCGACGATATGCACCTGCGGCATTGCCATGGCGACGCAGCAGGAGATGCTGGCGATCGAGAGCAGCACCGTCAGCGTGTTGGTCGACAGTTTGAGGTCGACCCGCGGCGGCGCTGCATTGGCATGATCGTGAACCTTGTCGTCGCCCATCTGCGCGCGCAGGACCAGCACCAGGATGGTCATCAGGCTGACGCAGACGAGGCCGATGCCGATATGAGTGAAGCGCCAGCCGATCGTCTGCATGCCTGTGCTCACAAGCGGGGGCCACATCGTGCCGGCGACATAATTGCCGCTCGCGACAATGGTCACGGCCAAGCCGCGATAGCGCTCGAACCAGTGCGAGGCCTCCGCCATCAGCGGCGCGAAGGTCGCGGAGGTGCCGAGCCCGATCAGGAAATACGCCGCCACGAACTGCCAGAGCTGGGTCGACAGACCCGCCAGCACGTTGGCGACCCCGAGGAAGGCAATGCTGATCGCCATCGCCGCCACGATGCCGAACCGGTCGGTGATCCTGCCGGCGATGACGCCGCCAAGCCCGAACCCGAACATCATCAGAGTGAAAGCCAGCGACACCGCGCCGCGCGTGGCGGAGAATTCGGCCTGCACCGCGGGAATCATGACGACGATCGCCCACATGCCGACGCCGCCGATCGAGCCGATCAGAAGCGCAATGACGAGGCGCATCCAGGCCTGACGGGAATCAGGGGTGAATGCTTCAGGTGTCTGTCCTGATTGATTTGGCGCGTGCACGGGCGGGACCATGGCCCGCGGATCGCCACAGGGTCAAGCATTGTGGCGCGATATTGGGCATGCACGGTGCACTGCGGTAAGAAGGAGCTTGGCGAACGCGCGTTTTGTCATTATTTTGCAAATCAGCGCGTGCAACATCGCCGCGCGAAGGGCATGTCGGCGGAATGTTGCTGCGATTGACACGATCGATGCGGATCAGGGTGGGGCGTTTGATTGCCCTTGCCTATCTGTTCTGCGTGCTCGCGCCGGCCGCAAGCCTCGCCTGGGGTAGTGCTCCAGCACCGTGCCTCGACGACGCGCTCCTCGCCGACCGCGCGCCGGTGCATCACCAGATGCAGGCCGGCCACACGCATGACGGCGCCTCGCATGACCACGCCGGGCCGCATGCGCATCACCAGGCCGCCGCGCAGGACGCGCCCCCCGCTCCTCATCATCACGGCGGCAAGGGTACGGCGGGACCTTGCTGCGCGATGATGTGCGTGAGCGCGATGCCGGCAGACCTGCCCAGCGTTGCAAAGCCGCTTCAGCCGGTTTCCGCCTGCTCGCCCGAGATCGTGGCCAGCCTGCACAGCGCGGCGCCGCCCCTGCTCTACCGCCCTCCCATCGTCTGATCTGACGCGCGACGACGTCAGGCCGAGCGCGCATCCGCGCGCGCGAACCTGTGGTCTCCAGACAGATCAGGGATGACTCATGCTTACGCTTTCCGGGGCGAAGTCCGCCGCTGCATCCACAGCGCGGGGACGACACTTTCGACTCAATTGGCTGCTGCTGGCCGCGACGGCATTGGCGCTGTCCGGCTGCATGCCGGCAACGACACAAGTCGCCGGCGCTGATCCTGCCGATCCCGCGGCCAAGGTCGCGCGCGCCGGCTATCGTTCGACAATTGCGCCCTACACCAGCCTGCGGCCGGCGGCGCCGGCACCATGGCGCGAGCGCAACGAGAGCGTCGCGCCGCAACCCAAGCAAGACCGGTAAGAGCGCGCCATGACACACCGTCTCGCGCCAAGCCGTCTCGTGCCAAGCCGTCTCGTGCCAAGCCTGCTCGTTCTTGCCTCGCTCGGCCTGTCAGGCTGCGCCGCCTTCTCGCCCGACAGCGGCATGAATGCCGTCTCGGAGCTGACGAGCCAGACCATCAACAAGGATGTCGCCTTCGTGCGGACGGCCGAGGGGGCCGGCGCGGTCGACGCGCGCGTTCGCCAACTGCTGTCGCGAACACTCAGCGCCGAGACCGCCGTGCAGATCGCACTGCTGAACAACAAGGGGCTTCAAGCCGCCTATAACGAGCTGGCGCTGGCCGAGACCGATCTCGTCGAGCAGAGCCTGCCGCCCAATCCCGTGTTCTCGGTCTCGCGAATTTCAGGCAACGGCGCCAGCGAAATCGAGCGTCAAATTGTCGGCGATATCCTCGCGCTCGCCACCCTGCCGTTCCGCTCGGAGATCGCCCGCGACCGTTTTCGCCAGGCGCAATTGCGCGCTAGCCTGGCGACGTTGCGGCTTGCCGCCGATGTCCGCCGCGCCTATTGGCGCGCCATTGGCGGCAACGAGATGGTGGCGTTGCTGACGGACGCGAAGGCGACGGCGGAATCGACCGCACAGCTCGCGGTCAAGCTCGGCGAAACCGGCTCGATCAACAAGCTCGATCAGGCCCGTGAACAGGTATTTTACGCCGAAACCACCGCCGACCTCGCCACCGCGCGACAGACGGCGACGAGCGCGCGCGAAAAGCTGGCGCGCCTGATGGGGCTGTGGGACGGCGGCCTCGACTTCCGCCTGCCCAACCAGTTGCCGCCGCTGCCGCGCCGCCCGCAAGCCTTGCCGTCGATTGAAGCCGACGCGGTCGCCCATCGCATCGACCTGCAGATCGCGCGGCTCGAGCTGATGGCGCTGGCGAAGTCGCTGAACCTCACCGAGGCGACGCGTTTCGTGACCCTGCTCGATCTCGCCGGCATCTCCCGCCGCACCCGGGATCCGGAAGGCGCGCCGTTCCGCGAGCGCGGCTTCGACGTGCAGTTTCAGATCCCGATCTTCGACGGCGGCGAGGTGCGGGTGCGGCAGGCGGCGGAGACCTACAATTTCGCCTTCAATCGGCTGACCGAGCGCGCCGTGAATGTACGCTCCGAAGCGCGCGATGCTTATCGGGTCTATCGCTCCGGCTACGACATCGCCAGCCACTATCAACGCGAGATCATCCCCTTGCGAAAGATCATCACCGAGGAGATGCAGCTCCGCTTCTCCAGCATGCAGGTCGACATTTTCGCGCTGCTCACCGAGGCGCGGCAGCGGCTCGCGTCGCTGCGCGGCGCGATCGATGCGAAGCAAAGATTTTTCCTTGCCCAGTCCGACTTGCAGACCGCCGTCAATGGCGGCGGCGCGCCCGCTGACGGCGAGAATTCAACCACTCTCGCCGCGGCAGCGCCTGCCGATAGCGGTCACTGACATGGAGGCCAACATGTTTTCCCGCCGAGGATTTTTGGGCAGTGCCGCGCTCGCCGGTGCATCCGTCGTCAGCGGCCGCGCGCAGGCTGCCTCCATTCCGGAAGCCCCGCACATGGACAAGGTCGTGATGCAGCCGCCGCTGCACCCGATCAGCGGGCCGGACTATCGCCCCGTCGTCACGCTGAACGGCTGGTCGCTGCCGTTCCGGATGAACGGCGACTGGAAGGAATTCCATCTCGTTGCCGAGCCTGTGGTGCGCGAATTCGCCGAGGGCATGAAGGTGAATCTGTGGGGCTATAACGGCCAGTCGCCGGGCCCGACGATCGAGGCCGTCGAGGGCGACAAGGTCCGCATCTTCGTGACCAACAGACTGCCCGAATACACCACCGTGCACTGGCACGGCATGATCATTCCCAGCGGCATGGACGGTGTCGGCGGACTGACGCAGCCGCACATTCAGCCGGGGAAAACCTTCGTCTACGAGTTCGAGATGAGGAAGAGCGGGACCTTCATGTACCACCCGCATTCCGACGAGATGGTGCAGATGGCGATGGGCATGATGGGCATGGTCGTCGTGCATCCTCGCGATCCGAACTTTCGGGCCGTGGACCGCGACTTCGTCTTCGTCATGAGCACCTATCGGGTCGATCCCGGCACGTATCTCCCGCGGGTCAACGAGATGACCGACTTCAACATGTGGACCTGGAACGCGCGGGTGTTTCCCGGCATCGATCCGCTGCCGGTCAGGCTCGGCGACAAGGTGCGCGTGCGCATCGGCAATCTCAGCATGACCAACCATCCGATCCATTTGCACGGCCACAGCTTTGCGGTGACCTGCACCGACGGCGGCTGGATTCCGGAGAGCGCGCAATATCCGGAAACGACGACGGACGTACCGGTCGGCGCTGTCAGGGTGTTCGACGTGCTCGCCGACAACCCCGGCGACTGGGCGTTCCACTGCCACAAATCGCATCACACCATGAATGCGATGGGACACGACATGCGCAACATGATCGGGGTGTCGCGCAAGGATCTCGCCAAAGCCGTCGGCAAGCTCGCGCCTGACGGCATGGCGATGGGCTCGACCGGCATGGCGATGGGCAACATGGAGATGCCCGCGCCCGACAACACGCTGCCGATGATGACCGGCACTGGTCAGTTCGGCCCGATCGAGATGGGCGGGATGTTCACGGTGATGAAGATCCGCGAGGGCCTCGCGCGCGACGATTATCGCGATCCCGGCCCCTACCAATTCCCGAAAGGCACCGTCGCCTACGAGGTCACGCCGCCGGCCCCGGAGCCCGTGCGGCAACAACCAGGCGGGCCGCCGATGAAGAACATGAAGATGTGAGCGTTTCGATGAACCACCACCAACTGGAGCTACCAATGAAGAAGACGATCAAGCTCGGTCTCGCGCTGGCCGCGCTTTCCATCGCGCCGGCCTTTGCCCACGACCAGCACGGGCACGGCACCTTTTCGGCCGGCGAGCCCGGCGATCCCAAGAAGCCCGCGCGCACGATCGAGATCCTGCTGAACGAGATGGACTACGCGCCCGCCAGGATCGAGGTCAAACGCGGCGAGCAGATCCGCTTCGTGCTGCGCAACGTCGGCAAGGAGGACCATGAATTCCTGCTCGCCACCACCAAAGAGAATCTCGCGCATGCGGTGGAGATGAAGAAGCATCCGCACATGGAGCACGACGATCCCAACGGTGTCAGGCTCGCGCCGAGCAAGACAGCCGAGATCCTCTGGAAGTTCAGCAAGGCCGGCACGTTCGAATTTTCCTGCCTGATCCCCGACCACCGCGACTACGGCATGGTCGGCCACGTCACCGTGAAGTAACGCAAGGGAGGTCCCCATGAACCGCATCATCCGCATCGCCGCCGCGCTGTCGCTGGCCGTCGGCCTTGGCACGAGTGCCCTGGCGGCCCAGGGCGCCGCGATCAGCGGCGAGGTCAAGAAGATCGACGAGGGCGCAGGCAAGATCACACTCAAGCACGGGCCCGCCAAGAACCTCGGCATGGATGAACCCATGACCATGGTCTACCGCGTCAAGGACCCGGCCGTGCTCAAGCAGGTGAAGGTCGGCGACAAGGTGAGTTTCGAAGCCGAGGAAGCGGCTTCGGGCTATACGGTGACCCGGATGGAGAAGGCGAAGTAGGGCTACTTCCTCCGTCCACCGATTTCGGCCCCAGACGCTTCCACAAGTCATGGCCGGGCTCGTCCCGGCCATCCAAGCCTTCGGCGAGACAAACCGGGCATGACGACTGCTTGCCTGCCAGATGGCCGAAATACCCCGGTCAGCCCCCATGCCGCACCCACCGTTAACCGTTTGCTAACCATACACCCGGCAATAATTGCCCAGTGGAGTCGAGTGTCGTCAGCCGCGTAGAACGGGGATTGCCCTGTGGACGCCAGTGCGGTGCCTCACCTTCGGAACGGCGGCCCTTCGGCCGCCGCGCAGACATTTGGGGCGCGCGGACGGCAGTCGCGCGGAGGGGCAGCTACCATGGTCGACGTCACCGCGGGACAGGGCGTAGGCAGCACAAACGCCGGTTTCCCCACCCTTGCCGAGATCGGCAACATCCTCAAGCGCGGCGATATCGCGCTGGCGCTCGGCGTCCTCACCATCTTGGTGGTGCTGATCCTTCCCCTGCCCGCGATCGTGCTGGACCTGTTCCTGGCGATTTCGATCACGCTCTCGATCCTGATCCTGATGACGTCGCTGTTCATCCAGGCGCCGCTGGAATTCTCCGCTTTCCCGACCGTCCTGCTGATCTCGACCATGCTGCGGCTATCTCTCAACATGGCCTCGACCCGGCTGATCCTGTCGCACGGGCACGAGGGCACGGATGCCGCCGGTCACGTCATCGAAGCCTTCGGCAGCTTCGTGATGGGCGGCAATTTCGTCATCGGCATCATCGTCTTCGCCATCCTGATCATCGTCAACTTCGTCGTCATCACCAAGGGTTCGGGCCGTATCGCCGAAGTCGCGGCGCGCTTCCACCTCGACGCCATGCCCGGCAAGCAGATGGCGATCGACGCCGACCTCTCCGCCGGCCTGATCGACGAGACGGTCGCCAAGCAGCGGCGCAAGGATCTGGAGGACGAGAGCGGCTTCTTCGGCGCCATGGACGGTGCCTCCAAATTCGTCCGCGGCGACGCCATCGCCGGCCTCCTGATCGTCTTCATCAACGTCGTCGGCGGCATGATCATCGGCGTGGCGCAGCAGGGCCTGTCCTTTGCCGACGCCGGCCGCAGCTACACGCTGCTGACCGTCGGTGACGGCCTCGTCACCCAGGTGCCGGCGCTGATCGTTTCGACCGCGGCCGGCCTGCTCGTCTCCAAGGCCGGCGTGTCCGGCGCCGCCGACAAGGCGTTGATGAAGCAGTTCTCCGGATATCCGCAGGCGCTGGCGATGTCCGCGGCGGTCATGCTGGTGCTGGCGGCCCTGCCGGGCATCCCGACCCTTCCCTTCCTGGCGCTCGGCTCCGGCGCCGGCGCGCTCGCCTGGCACGCCCGCAACCGCAACCGGGCGACTGCCAGGGCTGAGGAAGTTGCGAAGACCGCACCGGCGCCGGGAACGCCGGGCGCAGCCGGCTCCGCTGCGGCGGAGGAGCCGATCTCCGCGGCGCTGAAGATCGACGACCTCAAGATCGAGCTCGGCTATGCCCTGCTGCCGCTGGTCAACGGCCCCGACGGCACCGATCGCCTCACCGAGCAGATCAAGGCGCTGCGCCGCTCGCTCGCGATCGAGATGGGTTTTGTGATGCCCGCCGTGCGCATCCTCGACAACGTCCAGCTCGAAGCCAACACCTACATCATCAAGATCAAGGAGGTCGACGCCGGCACCGGCAAGATCTGGCCGAGCCAGTTCATGGTCATGGACCCCGGCGGCAGCCAGGTGCAGGTGCCCGGCATCCACACCACCGAGCCGACCTTCGGCCTGCCCGCGACTTGGGTCGATGCCAGCCTCAAGGAGGAGGCCTCGCTCAAGGGCTATACCGTCGTCGACGCCGCGACCGTGCTCTCGACCCACCTCACCGAGCTGCTCAAGGCCAACATGTCGGACCTGCTCTCCTATGGCGAGGTGCAGAAGCTGCTCAAGGAGCTGCCGAAGGAGCAGGGCGAGCTGGTCAAGGACATCGTCCCGGGACAGGTCACCGTCTCCGGCATCCAGCGCGTGCTGCAGCTGCTGCTCGCCGAGCGCATCTCGATCCGCGACCTCTCGACCATCCTCGAAGGCATCGCCGACTCGCTCGCGTTCTCGCGCAATCCGGCCACCATGGTCGAGCACGTCCGCGCCCGCCTGGCGCGGCAGATCTGTGCGCAGAACACCTCTTACAGCGGCTACCTGCCGCTGATCGCGCTGTCGGCGCGGTGGGAACAAGCCTTCGCCGAATCCATTATCGGCCAGGGCGAGGAGCGCAGCCTCGCGATGCAGCCCTCGAAGCTGTCGGAGTTCATGACCGGCGTGCGCGAGGCCTTCGAGCGCGCCGCCCGCGAGGGCGAGGCCCCGGTGCTGGTCACCTCTGCGGCAATTCGTCCCTTCGTGCGTTCCCTGGTCGAGCGGTTCCGGGCCCAGACGACCGTGCTGTCGCAGGCTGAAATCCACCCCAGGGCGAGATTGAAAACGGTCGGAAGCATCTGATTTGCCTTAAGAAGCCGTGTGTTTTTTGGCCACAGGCAAATGGTTTTTAAGCTTTTGGCGCCTTGCCGATCAACGGCCGGAAAGGCGCCTGACAGGCACATTACAGCTTTGAAATAATTGCCAAATTGCACGATCCAGGGTCGTTTTTGATCGCGACTTCTCACGTCCTGTCACGCTCTTGTGATCGCCTCTTGGGAACGAATCCCCCCAATACTAGGTTGTTGGGCACCGGAAGCATGAACCTGCCCAAACACGCAGGCGACTACTTCGGGTAGATGGCGGCAGGAGCCTTCCATGAACCACTCGATTTACAGCGCAGATCGCTCGACCCACCTCAAGATCGTGGTTGTCGCGCTCGTTGCCGGCATCGCGGTGGCGGGTCTCGGGATCACCGCGCGTACGAGTTCAGATGAAGGCCTGACCCAGACCGCTCGCGTCATGAAGGCCGGCAAGCCGATCGCCATCACCAGTTCGAACGTGTCCCTCGTTCGCTAAGGAGATTTGAGTTTCAGGAATTCACGCGGCTCTTTATCAGCCCCCCAAAGTCGCCACGTGGATATGTAGACGACCCCAACCCCAAGTCGACTACAGAAAGCGCCCGCCCCCCACGGGCGCTTTCTCATGTCTGGGGTAGTTCGGTCGAGTGACTGAATTCATCTCGCTTGTCCCGGACGCGCTGCAGCGTTCTTTAACGCTGCTGCGCAGAGTCGGGACCCAGTAAGCACGCCGCCCGCTGACACATAGGCCCCGGCTCTGCAGCGCACCGCTGAAGCAGCGCTGCCCTGCGTCCGGGGCACGAGAGCGGTGTTTGACGCGATGCTGCTTCTACATCCGTCATCGCGAGCGCAGCGAAGCGATCCAGAATCTTTCCGCGGCGGCAGCCTGGATTGCTTCGTCGCAAGCGCTCCTCGCAATGACGGAGTGTGGGAGTGACGGTGTCGCTCAATTCGCATTTCAATTACAGACGCACCTTCGCCCTCTCGCGGCATCTTTCGCCCGAGCTTTGCTTCGTCGCCTCACCCTCAATTGAAAGAGGGCGCAGGGAAGACCGGGTGCCGGCTGGCACCCGCGGTCCACTGTGCGAGATTGTCGTAATAAGATTGCACAGCGGCATACAGGTGAAGCCCAACACACGGCCTTCCCTGCGCAGTGGCTTTACGGCTTATGTCGCGCTCTCCCCGGGGAGCGATGCACTATTGCCCCCGTCGCCTTGCGGATGGCTGATGCGTGTGCCCGGTCGGGCAATCACATCACCGCAACGCTTGACGCACAGACCCCGGGCGTCAGGACCACACGATTTTGCCGTACGCCGATCACACCGGTCGTGTGCGCG
>NZ_JBVVOS010000033.1:0-90029 GCF_055807515.1 Bradyrhizobium sp. Kon69
CCGCGTCCACCGCAAGCCCGGCTCGCGAACGTGACGACCACAAGATCGCCCCTCAAGGATGAGCCGGGATGGGCGACGCATACGCCAAAACCGAATTTCGGTAAAGTGGAATATTTTTTCCGAAGGGGATTGACGCGCCGGCGACACAGGTCGCGCAATGAGACGCCTCGCGCAGAAGCAACAAGGGGCGGCGAAACACCGCCCCTTGTTGCTATCTTGGCGCGAAACGAGACTGCGGCGAGGACAGGCGCCTAATACGGCTGATAATAGCCACGCGGACCATAGTAGGGACCGCCGCCGTAATATCCCTGGCCGCCGTAGTAAGGACCGGGGCCGTAATTATAGCGGTCCTCGTAATACTCCTGGCGCCTGCTCTCCGCGATCGCGCCGCCGATCAGACCTGCCGCCACGCCCATGAAGGCAAGGCCTGCTGCGTTCGGACCCCGTCGATAATAGCGATGGCGGCGAGCGGCGCTGAAATCTGTGGCAGCCTGAGCGGCCGGGCCCACGGCAGCGGCCTTGGCGGGCGCGGGCGAGTTGGCAGCCGAAGGCGTGACAGAGGCCGTAATCAGAACAAGACTTGCGAAAGCTGCCAACGCAACGTTGCGGCCGGCTGCAGAAATCATCTTTCCCTTATTCATCTTGACCTTCCCTGTTCTCGCTCAAAGCGACACAATCAAACAAGACTTAATGCGCAAACCACTGAAATGGTTTCAGGATCGCGGCAATCTGCCACGCTTCGAACGTTTGTAAACCGAACGTCCAGATCCAGCTTGAACCATCCAACATGAGCGGATAATGAACAGGCGCACCGTTTTTCGGTCGCCGTAAGCGTTTTACGTGAACCAACGCATCAACCGACGCCGTCGGGATCGATGCCATTCTTGAGTTCACCGTGACTGACGCGTCCTTATTCCAAAGAGAAACCAGATGATTGCGGTTCGCAAACTGCCGGCGCGCTATGCGCCGATCGTGATGCCATTCGTGCTGTCCATCCTCATGACAGCCGTGGTGTCGGTCATTTCCACGCTTCGAAGCCTCGGCGCAACGCCGGCGTTTCTCGCGACCTGGCCGGGCGCCTGGGCGCTGTCATGGCTCGTCGCCTTTCCGACGCTGCTGATGGTGCTGCCGCTGGTCCGCCGGATCGTGGCGAGCGTCGTTGCGGCTCCCTCCCAACCGGCCCGATAGCCGGCGCGGACGGCGGCGCATGACGCACGCCGTCCCGCTTCCGCGTGACCTTTACGACAGCGCGCCGAGCACGCCGCGCGTGGCCTTGTCGATCTCCTCGACATAGCGGCGACGGGCGAAGGTCTCGGTGAGGAAGCCGACCACCTTGCGGCTGTCGGTGGAATCGACCACCGCCAGCATCTCGGCCTCCGCCTCGTCGAACACCGCCATCGCCGACTTCACGTTCATTTCCGGGATCAGCACGATCTCGGTCAGGCGCGCGAGCTCGATCACCTGGATCTCGTCGGCGATGGTGTCGAGGTCGCCGGAGAACAGGTCGGGCAGCAGGACGAGGCCGACATATTCGTCCGCATTGTTGACGATGACGATCCCGGGCCGCGATCCCAGCACGAATTCGCGACGGACCGCGGCAATCGTCGTGGTCGACGGCACCTTGCCGACATCGGAGCGCATCAGCCGCTCGACGGTGAGGTTGCGCAGCCAGCCGACGTCGTTGGCGCTGCGAATGGTCTCGCCGCGCAGATGCAGGCGCCAGGTCGAGAAGGAGTGCCCGAACATGAAGCGGACGCAGATCGAGGTGACGATGCAGCCGGCCAGCACCACGGCGGTGACGTCGACGTTGCGGGTCATCTCGAGCACGAGGAACGACATCGTCAAGGGACCGCCGACGATGGCGACGCCGAGCGTCGCCATGCCCGTCAGCATCGCGACCAGCGGATCGATCACGAAGTTGGGGCTGATCAAGAGCAGCACCGCGGCAAAGAACTTTCCGATCAGGCTACCGACGAACAGCGAGGCAAAGAACAGCCCGCCGCGGAAGCCGGAGGCGAGCGAGATCAGGCAGGCCGTCACCTTCAAGGCGATGATCAGCGCGATCAGGCCGATCGTCATGTCGTGAAAGAGATCGAGCACCATCGCGCCGTGACCGGCCGCCAGCACCTGCGGCGTGACAATCGCAAATCCGCCGACGATGAGGCCGCCGATCACCGGGCGCAGCCAGACCGGCAACCATTTGAACAGGCGCTCGAACATCGAGGACGAGCGCATCACGGCGATGCCGACGCCGCTGGTGACGAGCGCGAGCCCGATCAGCGCCAGATATTGCTCGACGCCGACGGCGCTGACCTTGGGGATTTCGAGCGAGTATGGCGCGCCGCCGAGCCATTGCGCGGTCAGCGCGCCGGCGAGCGAGGCGGCGAGGATCGGCGCGGCGCTGCCGACCGAATAGACGCCGACGATCAGCTCGCAGGCGTAGAAGGCCCCCGTGATCGGTGCACCGAAGGCCGCCGCGATCGCCGCAGCGGCGCCGCAGCCGACGATCAGGCGCAGATCGTTGCGGCGCAGATTGAAGAACTTGCCGAGCAGCGAGGCGATGCCCGAGCCGATCTGGGTATAGCCGGCCTCGAGGCCGACGGAGGCGCCGCAGCCGTTCGAGATCAAGGTCTGGCTGGACACCACCACGCTGTCGCGCATCGACAGATTGCCGCCACGCAGCGCGTTCGCCTCGATCGGATCGACCGCGCTGGAGAGCTTCAGCCGTCGCCGCCACCACTCCATGATACCGAGCGCCAATCCGCCCAGCGCGGGCGCGATCAGCGCGGCCCAGGGACTGACGCTGGTATTGGCGGACAGGCGGACGTCGATGGGGATGCCGTAGATTACCATATGGGCAATCTGTGCAATCTCGGCCATCAGCGTCACGATGGCGCCGGCAAGCGTGCCGATCACCAGCGCCAGCGGGATCAGATAGAACTCGTTGCTGCGCAGCAGCGCCCGCAGCCGAACCATGACGCGGTTCGTCCCCTTGCGATCGGCGAGATGTCTGATCCGCAGGAACACGTTCTGCCCGCCCTACCCTTCCGCCATGCCGTAACCGGACATGCGCTGGCGGACCCGCTCGATCTCGGCGCTCGACAGCAGCGGCGGCTCTCCGATCTGGAGACAGCCGTGATATTGCCGCGCCAGCGTCTCGACCTCGACGGCGAGCCACATCGCCTTGTCCAACGACTTGCCGATCGCGATCATGCCGTGATGGTCGAGCAGGCAGGCAAGCCGGCCCTCCAGCGCCCGCACTGCATGTTCGGACAGCTCCATCGTTCCAAAGGTGGCATAGGGCGCGCAGCGGATGCTGTCGCCGCCGGCAGCCGCGATCATGTAGTGCACGGGCGGGATCTCCAGGCCCATGATGGCCAGGATGGTGCAATAGGTCGGATGGGTGTGGACGACGGCGTTGACGTCTGGCCGGGCCTTCAGGATGTCGAGGTGGAAGCGCCACTCGCTGGATGGCTTCTGATCGGGCGCATGCGAGCCGTCCATCGTCATGAACACGATCTGGTCCGGCGTCATGGCGTCATAGGGCACACTGGTCGGGGTGACCAGAAGCCCGTCCACATGCCGGACGCTGATGTTGCCTGAGGTGCCCTGGTTGATGCCGAGCGCGTTCATGCGGCGGCAGGCGTCGATGATGGCCTGTCTCTTGTCGAGCTCGTCCGCTGTCATCGACATCTCGATTTCCTGACGATGGGCGCCTGTCAGACGGGGAGTACGTCAAGCCATATGGCAGCGCAAGAGAAAGCGGACCGGATCGCGCGCGATCGTGGCGGCCGCCTCATGGCATCATGAAATAAACATGAAAATCAACGCATTAACAGATTGTCGCGAACCTACGGCAGGCTCGCCCGGACCGCCGCGATGCCGTTGATCACGAACTGCACCGAATAGGCCGCGAGCAGCATGCCGAGCACGCGCGAGAGGACGGCGTTGCCGGTGCGCCCAAGGCTCCGCGCGATCATGTTCGCGGAGACAAAGCAGAGCATGCAGAGCAGGCACACGCAGAGCACGACCGCGATGATGATCGCGAGCCTAGGCCCGTAGCCGGCATCGCCCGTCAGGAGCAGCGTGGTTGCGATCGCGCCGGGACCGGCCATCATCGGGATCGCCAACGGGAATACCGCGACGTCGGAGGCGTGCTCGGAGCTTGCCTTGTCGGCCTCGCGGGCCTCGCGATGCGGACGGTCGCCGAAGATCATCTGGTAGGACACGCCGAACAGCAGCAGCCCGCCGGCGATCTGGAAGGCGGGGATGCCGATCCCGAGCTGGCGCAGCAGCCAGTTTCCAATCAGGGCGATCACCACCAGGATCGACGCCGCAATCAGCGGCGCGCGCAGCGCGATGGTGCGTTTGGTCTTGTCGGGCATGCCTCCGGTCGCGGCGAGGAAGGCGGGCACGAGACCAATGGGATCGACCACCAGCAGCAACGTCACAAACGCGGACAGGGAGAAATCAATCATGGCGCCTCTTCCGGTCCGACGGCCCAAGCACGTCGCAATAACAAAAGTTAGTTCAGGGTCGGGTCAAAAAGATCAACCAGCTCAATCGCGAAGCAACCATTCCGCAGGATTGCCGTTTCACTGATCATCGATACGAGCAGAAGCAGCACAGACAATTGCACGAGCCCCGTTCCAGAATTGATCCGCACGATCCCATTTCCTGCAGCCGCTGGGCGCTTCGATTAGGGACAAACGTCAGAGAACTCAAGGCCGCCATTCACCAATTCGGCAGCGCCGCGGACGCAGTCGCCTACGGCCTTCAGCAGTGGCGGCTCACCGCATCCCGAGGCCAGTGGCAAGCCCGCAGCGGGGCGCCGCAGGTCGGCATCCTCTCGGATTCCATCGTTGCGCGCGGCGAGCAGCTTGCCTCCGTCGCCTTGATCTGCGTCAACGCCGTCGGCCTCGTCGCTGGCGCCGTGCCGCGGGTCTTGCCCGCGGCCCCCGAAGCAGATGTCGATGCGTATCTCGACGGCCTCGACGGCCTCTTCATCGGCGGTGGACAGACCAACGTCCATCCTTCCCGCTACGGACAAACAGCCGACGAAGCGCGCGATGGTCCGTTTGATGAATTCCGCGATGAGGTCGCGCTTCGCCTGATTCCGCGCGCGCTGGCGCGCGGCATTCCCGCCCTGTTCGTCTGCCGCGGAATCCAGGAGCTCAACGTCGCCTTTGGCGGCACGCTGGCGAAGGAGCCAGACGGTTTGCCGGAGGACAAACGCCACGGCACGCCCGAGGCGGACAATGAGGATGCCCGCTATCGGCTGCGGCAAAAAGTGACGCTGCGCAAGAGTGGCGTGTTGCAACAGATCTGCGGCTCAGATGCCATCACCGTCAATTCGCTGCACAGCTTCCTGATCGACGATCTCGCACCGGGTCTGGTGGCGGAGGCCGTCGCCGAAGACGGCTCGGTCGAGGCCGTCAGCGTCGAAGGCGCGGGCGCTTTTGCGCTCGGCACCCTCTTTCATCCCGACTATTGGGCGAGCTCCGACCATGCGTCAGCCCGCATTCTCTCTGCCTTCGGAGACGCGGTTCGTCAGCATGCGAAGGCGCAAGGGGCAGCGTAGGTCATGCACCGTTATCGCTTCGGCATCGAGGAGGAATATTTTCTGGTCAACCGCCAATCGGCGGCACCGAAGTCCGAGCTGCCCAAATCCTATATGGCAGCGGCCCAGAAACGCCTCGGGGAGCGGCTGACCACCGAGATCCTGCAATCGCAGATCGAAGTGGCGACGCCGCCATTGGCGACTTCAGCCGATGCCATCGCCGAGCTCGGGCACTACCGCGCGGTTCTGGCCGAGGTCGGCAAGGAGCACGGGGTCGGTATCATCGCGGCGGGAACGCATCCGTTGGCTCAACCCCAGCAGCAGCGCATGACGCGCAAGCGCCGCTACAGCAAGGTCATCAACGACCTCGGGATGGTCGGCCTCGGCAATCCGATCAGCGGGCTGCACGTCCACGTCGAGGTGCCCGAGCCGGACCACCGGGTCGAGATCATGCACCGCCTGGTCCCGTTCCTGCCGCTGCTGCTGGCGCTGTCGACCTCGTCGCCGTTCTGGTGCGGCTACCCCACCGGATTGCTCGGCTACCGCAATGCCGCAAACGACGCCCTGCCCCGGACCGGCTTTCCCGAGATGTTTCGCAACCTCGCGGAATACGAAACCTATGTGAGAACCCTGGTCGATGCAGGCATCGTCCCCAATGCCACCTATGTGTGGTGGGCGCTCCGGCCTTCGCTCCAACATCCGACCCTGGAGCTGCGCATCACCGACTGCTGCACGGCAATTGCGGACTCGGTGGCGATCGCGGCGCTGTTTCGCGCGCTGGTCAGGCACGCCGTGCACCATCCGGATCTGAACGCCACCCATTCGGCCGTGCACCGCGCGCTGATCGAGGAGAACCGCTGGCGTGCCCAGCGCTACGGAACCGACGGGACGTATATCGATCTGGTGTCGTTCGAGCCGGTCTCGTTCAGGACCTGGCTCGAGACGGTGATCGCCATGCTGGCAGCCGACATCGCGCATCTTCGCATCGAGGACGATATCCAGCATCTCAAGACCATCCCCAAGCGCGGCACGTCGGCCCATCTTCAACTGGAATATTTCCGGGGCTTGAGGAAATTCGGCCGATCGCCCCGGGACGCGATCGGCGACGTGACGAAATGGCTGCGGACCTCGACCGAGGCCGGTGACTTCACCGCGCGGGCGGGCGAGCCGAAGGGGACTTCGGTGCGGCAGCCTGTCGCCAATCCCGTGTGAGGCGTCGGATGCGAGGAGGGCTGGTTGAGGAACGACCTTCCGCCATCCGACTTAGCTGACCATGACCGCAAGGGACATGGTGGAGATCATCTATGAGCGACAGCGGAGTTAGCATGTTGCTGGGCCACGCCTCGAGCCAGATGCTTTGGCTCTGGTTCATCGGCGCGTTCGTGCTCGGCGGCGCCCTCGTCTACGGCGTCATGAAGGCCGGTCACCTCCGTCGCAGCGAGCGCGCACGCCTCGATCGCGCGACGGAAGCGCGACAGCGGCAGGACGATCCGTACAAACGGCCGGGTTAATCCACACTGCGTTGCATATTGGGAACCTTTGGCCGCGCAGAGTCTTGATCGCCCGAGGATAGAGGAAGGCGGGGCCTTCCCGTTCACCTCGACAGGAGGATGTATGGCCAAGAAAGCAAAGAAGCGCACAACCAAGAAATCGTCGACGGGCCGCGCCCGTCAGGCGCCGAAGATGTTGAGCGACCTATTCCTGGAGACGCTCAAGGACATCTATTTCGCCGAGAACAAGATCATCAAGACCTTGCCCAAGATGGCCAAGGCCGCCAACTCGAAGGAGCTCGCGGCGGCTTTCAACAAGCATCTGCGCGAGACCCAGGGCCAGGTCAAACGTCTGGACCAGATCTTCAAGATGTTGGGCAAGCCGGCCCGCGGCAAGCCTTGCGAAGCGATCAACGGCATCACCGACGAAGGCGCCGAGATCATGAAGGAGTTCAAGAACGCTCCTGCGCTCGACGCCGGCCTGCTCGCAGCCGCGCAGGCGGTCGAGCATTACGAAATCTCCCGCTACGGCACGCTGCGCACCTGGGCCGAGGAGCTCGGCATGCAGGACGCCGCAAGGCTGCTGCAGGCGACGCTGGACGAGGAAGAGGCGACCGATCACACCCTGACCGAGCTCGCCACCTCCGTGATCAACCTCGAGGCGGAAGAGGAATATCGCCAGGCGGCCTGAGCCCCACGTGGCGTTACGACGAAACGCCGCGGCCGGAAGGCCGCGGCGCTTGTGTTTTCGGATCGCACGATCCGCATGGCACCTCCGCGCCGCCGGGCTGGAATTCTCGGGAACCGGCCCCATATTCAGCGTTCCCCACCGCCGAGCCCGCATCATGCAACCCAAAAATCCCCTCGACTGGATGCTGTCCGAAGCCCTGGACTCGCTGACCCGCGCCGAACGGCTGCGCCAGCAGTTCGGCCGCCAGGACGCCTGCTGGGAGCCACCGATCGACGTGCTCGAAACCGAGCATGAACTCCTGATCCTGGTCGCGCTTCCCGGCGTCAATCCCGACAATGTCGAGACTGTCATCCATGACGGCGTGCTCGTCATCTCTGGCCAGCGCACCCTTCCACCCGAGCTTCGCAACGCCCGCATCCACCGGCTCGAACTGCCGCAGGGGCGTTTTGAGCGCCGCATTGCATTGCCCGTTGGCCGCTACGCCATCAGCCGCTTCGTGATGGACGGCTGCGTCGCGCTGCGCCTCGCCAAATCCTGAGGTCGATCATGGCCACCGAACCTATGAATACCGCACCGACCAATCCCCAGAGCAATTCCGACGTGAAGATTCCCGAAGACGCGCTGATCATCATTCCCGTGCGCGAGATGGTGCTGTTCCCCGGCGCCATCGCGCCGATCGCGATCGCGCGACCAAAGTCCGTCGCCGCCGCGCAACAGGCGCTGCGCGAGCAGCGGCCGGTCGGCATCGTCCTGCAACGCAGCCCCGAGACCGAGGAGCCCGGACCGGACGACCTCTATCGGGTCGCGACCATCGCCAACATCGTGCGCTACATCACCGCGCCCGACGGCACCCATCACATCGTCTGCCAGGGCGTGCAGCGCGCGCGCATCCTCGACTTCCTGCCGGGGACGCCGTTCCCGGCCGCGCGGATCCAGCAGATTCCGGAGCCGACCACGAGCACGCCCGAGATCGAGGCCCGCGGGCTAAACCTGCAGCGTCAGGCCATCGAGGCGATCGAGCTGCTGCCGCAGGCCCCGCCGGAGCTGATCGCGATGTTCCAGGGCACCACCGCGCCCGGCGCGCTGGCGGACCTGGCGACCTCGTTCATGGACATCAAGCCGCAGGACAAGCAGGAGGTGCTGGAGACCATCGACCTCGCTCTGCGCGTCGAGAAGGTGTCGAAGCATCTGGCCGAACGGCTGGAGGTGCTGCGCATCAGCAACGAGATCGGCCAGCAGACCCGCGCCAGCTTCGACGAGCGGCAGCGCGAGGCGATCCTGCGCGAGCAGATGGCGACCATTCAGCGCCAGCTCGGCGAAGGCGACGGCAAGGCGGCCGAGGTCGCCGAGCTGACCGCTGCCATCGCCAAGGCCAACATGCCGCCCGAGGCCGATGCACATGCGAAGAAGGAGCTGCGCCGCTACGAGCGCATGCCGGAGGCCGCCGGCGAAGCCGGCATGGTCCGCACTTACCTGGACTGGCTGATCGAGCTGCCGTGGGCGCTGCCCGCGGAGAAGCCGATCGACATCAAGGAAGCGCGCCGCATCCTCGATGCCGACCACTTTGGCCTGGAGAAGATCAAGAGCCGGATCATCGAATATCTGGCGGTGCGCAAGCTGGCGCCGCAGGGCAAGGCGCCGATCCTGTGCTTCGTCGGACCGCCCGGCGTCGGCAAGACCTCGCTCGGCCAATCCATCGCACGCGCGATGGACCGTCCCTTCGTGCGCGTCAGCCTCGGCGGCGTGCATGACGAGGCCGAGATCCGCGGCCATCGGCGCACCTATATCGGCGCGCTGCCCGGCAACATCATCCAGGGCATCAAGAAGGCCGGCACCCGGAACTGCGTCATGATGCTGGACGAGATCGACAAGATGGGCCGCGGCGTGCAGGGAGATCCTTCCGCAGCGATGCTGGAGGTGCTCGACCCCGAGCAGAACGGGACGTTCCGGGATAATTACCTGGGCGTGCCCTTCGACCTGTCGCGGGTGGTGTTCATCGCGACCGCCAACATGCTGGACCAGATCCCGGGTCCGTTGCTGGACCGCATGGAGCTGATCAGCCTCGCCGGCTACACCGAGGAAGAGAAGCTGGAGATCGCGAAGCGCTACCTGGTGCGGCGGCAGCTCGAGGCCAATGGCTTGACGCCGGAGCAAGCCGAGATCGAGCCGGAGGCGCTGAAGCTGGTGGTCAAGGGCTACACCCGCGAAGCCGGCGTGCGTAACCTCGAGCGCGAGATCGGCAAGCTGTTCCGGCATGCCGCGGTGCAGGTCGCCGAGGGCACGGCTGTCAAGGTCGTCGTGGCGCCAAAGGACATCGGCACCGTGCTCGGCCAGCCGCGCTTCGAAGGCGAGATCGCGCAGCGCACCAGCATCCCGGGCGTGGCCACCGGCCTTGCCTGGACGCCGGTCGGCGGCGACATCCTGTTCATCGAGGCCTCGCGGGTATCCGGCCGCGGCGGCATGATCCTGACCGGCCAACTCGGCGAGGTCATGCGCGAGAGCGTGCAGGCTGCGATGACGCTGGTGAAGAGCAAGGCCACGCAGCTCGGGATCGATCCGCAGCTGTTCGAAAAGAGCGACATCCACGTTCACGTGCCCGCAGGCGCGACCCCGAAGGACGGGCCGAGTGCGGGGGTCGCGATGTTCACGGCGCTGACGTCCCTGCTCACCAATCGCACGGTGCGCAGCGACACCGCCATGACCGGCGAGATCTCGCTGCGCGGCCTGGTGCTGCCGGTCGGCGGCATCAAGGAGAAGGTGGTGGCGGCTGCGGCCGCGGGCCTGAAGCGGGTGATGCTGCCGGCGCGCAACAAGCGGGACTACGACGACATCCCGCAGAGCGCGCGGGACAAGCTCGAATTCATCTGGCTGGAGCGCGTCGACGAGGCCATCGCCGCGGCGCTCGAGCCGGCCGAGGCCAAGGTCGAAGCGGCGGAGTGAATGCGATGAAGAAACTGCTGGAAAGAGCAAAGCGATCGCGGAAGACGCAGCGGCTGCGCCAGTTGCTCGATCGCGCCATCGACGGGGTTCGCGATGCGCTGGCGGCGCCAGGACCGCGGCTTCAGCCCGTCCCGGTCCGGGTGAAGCGCCGCAAGGGTTGAGCCCTCCGTCTCAAGTCCTCGCGGCAGCCCCAAACAAAAGGCCCCCTCGGTCGAGGGGGCCTTCGCGTTGTTAGCCCACTGCGTCCTTGGCAGCCTTGACCGGGCGGGCGCGGACGATCTTCCGGGCCGGCTTGGCCTTGAACATCATCTCTTCACCCGTGAACGGGTTGGTGCCCTTGCGCGCCTTGGTCGCGGGCTTCTTGATGACCACGAACTTGGCGAAGCCCGGCACCAGGAACAGGCCGTTCTTCTTGAGCTCCTTATGGCCGACGTCGGTCAGCGTCTCCATGACGCTCTTGACGTCACGCTTGGAAAGCTCGGTGGTGGTCGCGATCTTTTCGATCAGCTGCGATTTCGACATTTGGGTGGCCATCGTGTCTCCTCTGATTCGTTGACGGCTGCATATTAGACCAACCGGTGAAGGCCTATAGCCTTCTGCACAGTTTTGTCGGGGTTTTACGGGCTTTTTTGGCCCTCTGTGGCAAAAAACCCTGCTTTTTAGCCACTTCCGGAGCGGGAGAAGCCTCAGGCAGCGGATTTTACCTTGTTTCAAAGGCCCGCACGCAGCCTTGCTAAAGCTGATTCGATGCTTTCGACAAGCGACGACCGGCCTCTTTGTCGGAGTCCGGTCGCGATTCACCCTGGAAAATAAGCCTAGATCGTCGTGATGCGGCGATCGCGGGTACTTTCTCTCCCTTATTTCTAAGGAGCGCGACGAGCTTCGCTCGCGCTAGATACGTTCGATGATGACGGCCGGGGCCATGCCACCGGCCGCGCACATGGTGACGAGACCGCGCTTCAAGTCGCGCCGTTCGAGCTCGTCGAGCACGGTGCCGATCAGGATCGAGCCGGTGGCGCCGATGGGATGGCCGAGTGCGATCGAGCCGCCATTGACGTTGACCTTGGCGCGGTCGAGCTTGAGGTCGCGGATGTATTTCTCCGCAACCACGGCAAAGGCCTCGTTGATCTCGAACAGGTCGATGTCGTCCATGGTCAGCCCCGCCTTCGCCAGCACCTTGCGCGTCGCCGGCACCGGCGCGTTCAGCATCAAGGTCGGCGAGTCCCCCATGTTGGCCATCGCGACCACGCGGGCGCGCGGCTTCAGGCCATGCGCCTTGGCATAAGCCGGCGACGCCAGCAGGATCGCAGCCGCGCCGTCGACCACGCCGGACGAGTTGCCGGCGTGGTGCATGAAGTCGATCTCGAGTTCGGGGTACTTCTGCAGGATCAGGCCGCGATAGGTCGTGCCCTTGTCGTCGAGCGCATGGTCGGCGACCGCGGGGAATGCGGGCTTCAAAGCGCTCAACCCTTCCATCGTGGTCTGCGGCCGCGGATATTCTTCATGGTCGAGCGCGAGGCTGCCGTCCTCGCGATGCACCGGCACGAGGCTGTTCTTGAAGTGGCCATTCGCGATCGCAAAGGCTGCGCGCTTCTGGCTTTCGAGGCCGAGCGCGTCGACGTCCCTTCGCGTGATGCCTTCCAGCGTTGCGATCGCGTCGGCGCAGACGCCCTGATGCGACTGCGGATGCCGCGCACGCAGGCGCAGATTGCCGTTGTCCATCATCATCGGGCCGCCGCCGCGACGTCCTTCCATCGACATCATCTCGCAGCCGCCGGCGACGACGAGGTCCTCCGTGCCCGACATGATCGAGGCCGCGGCCATGTTGACGCTGGTGATGCCGGAGCCGCAGAAACGGTCGAGCGTCACGGCACTCGCGCGTACGTCGTAACCGGCGTCCAGCGCCGACATGCGGCCGAGATCGCCGCCTTGCGTTGCGACCTGCGCGCTGCAGCCCCAGACGATGTCGTCGACGTCGGCAGTGTCGATGCCGGTGCGCGTCGCGAGCGCGCGCAGCACGGTTGCTCCCAGCTGCTGCGGATGAATGCCCGAGAGTGCGCCCTTGCCGGCCTTGCCGACGCCGCGCGGGGTCCGGCAGGCATCGATGATGAGTGCGTCGGTCATTGGCGTGTCCTCTTGTTATGAGTGGTTGAGGACGGTTTTGAATAAGGCAGAGAGTGGAGTCAATGCGCGGCGCTGCACTCCCTCTCCCCGTTCTTACGGGGAGAGGGTTGGGGTGAGGGGCTGCCTCAATAAAGACGGTGACAGACGGACTCGCGGAGACTCCCCCTCACCCGGATTTTCCGCTGCGCGTAAAATCCGGCCTCTCCCCGCAAGCGGGGAGAGGCGAAGAGACGCCGCTACACCCCCGCCGCGTTCTTCGCGATCACGTTGCGATAGAAGCTGGCGCTGAGTTTCGGCGTACGCACCTGGGTGTCGAAATTGACGTGGTAGAGCCCAAAGCGCTTGTTGAGCCCGAACACCCATTCGAAATTGTCCATCAGGCTCCAGAGGAAATAGCCGCGCACCGGCACGCCTTCGGCCGTGGCGCGCTGGAGCTGAGCGAGGTAGTTGCGCAGATACATGATGCGGTCGGTGTCGTAGATCTTGCCGTCGGGCGTCACGACGTCTTCGCCGGAGGTGCCGTTCTCGCTGATATAGATCGCATCCGTCTTCCAGATCTTCGCCGCCAGCTTCGGCACCCAGTAGATCGTCTCGGGGCCGACGCGCAGCCAGTCCGAGTTCATGTGCGGGAACGATTTCGGGATCGGCAGCGGCATGAAGCCCGCGCCCTGGTCGGACGCCACCACGTAGTTCTGCGGCGCGTAGATGTTGAGGCCGAGGAAATCGACCGGCGAAGATATGATCTTCAGCTCGGCATCGGTGTATTTCGGCGCGTCGCGCCCCGCGAACTTCAAGAAGGCGTCGGTGTACTGGCCCGTCATGATGACGTTGAGATAGCCGGCGTTCATCTCGCGCAGCGCGATCTCGGCGGCACGGACGTTCTCCGGCGTGTCGATCGCGGGGGCGCAGGCATCGATGTTCTCGGCCGGCCCCACCCTGGTGCCGCGGCGGCCATGGGCGCGTACCGCCTGCACCGCGAGCCCGTGCGCGAGTGCGCTATTGTGCCTGATCTGGTTGACCTCGGCTTGCGGCAGCGTCACGCCGGGCGCGTCGATGCCGATGCCGTAGCCGAAATGGACGAACCGACCGCTCTCGTTCAGTGTGAAGACGTTCTTGACGCGATCGGTCAGGTGCTCGGCGACATAGGCCGCGTAATCGCCGAATATCTTGCAGGTCTCCGTCGAGCGCCAACCGCCAAACCGGTCCTGGAGCGATTGCGGCAGGTCCCAATGATAAAGCGTCAGCCACGGCTCGATGCCGTTCTTGAGGAGTTCGTCGACCAGGCGGTTGTAGAAGTCGAGCCCCTTCGGGTTGGGTTTGCCATCGCCGTCCGGAAACAGCCGCGGCCAGGCCACCGAGAAGCGATAGGCCTTGCAACCGAGCTCCCTGATGAGCGCGATGTCCTCCTTGTAGCGGTGATAGTGCTCGTTGGCGCGGTCGCCGGTCGAGCCGTCCTCGATCTTGCCGGGGATGCGGACGAACTTGTCCCAGATCGAGGCCCCTCGCCCGTCCTCGTTGACGGCGCCCTCGACCTGATAGGACGAGGTCGCGGTGCCCCAGACGAAGCCCGCCGGAAAGCCGTCCCCGCTCCGTGGCGGCGATGCGGGCTTGGCGTCCGCCCCCGTAAGAGGATTGGCGATGCCGGCTGCGGACAATCCCGCCAGCGTGGCGAATTGGCGGCGCGAGACCTTGTCCGACATTGATAGTGCTCCGGGGTGATGCTCTTTCGGCGGCACCATGGCGAATCGCGGGTCGTTTGAGAAGCGGGCGAGCGGAAGGCTGAGGATACAGAATTGCCGAATGCGACAAAGTTGTCCGAAAGGGGCTAGGGCGATTGTCGGCAGAGCTACCCCAAGCCGAAATACCAGCCCAATCAGGCGAGGAAGTTGTCAGTTCCCCTCGATACGAGGGCCCGTAGGCTCACAGAATGCCATAAACCGCTCGGAAATTACGACCAAAGTTCGAAAATATGGCGTATGGTGCAACCATCGCCGCTCCGCTCTGGGCGATTGTCTGTCCGCACCGGTCAAGCAAGAGAACGACTGACTATGACGCGGTTTGACCGCACGAGACTGTGGTCACCTCTTCCGCTTGACCAAGCGCCTGTCCTGCCAGGGATACAACGACCGACCCCGCGTCAGAGCCACTGTGAATTCGAGGTAGATATATGTCGTATGCCTACAAGCTGAATGAAGACGTTCGCCACCAGCCCCAAGGCCCACAAGGACGTGCCGCAACCGAGCCACCGATGATTTACACCATCGTCCAGCATATGCCTATCGAGGCCGATGGACGTCTCCGATACCGCATCAAGTGCAAGTCTGAGAAAATCGAGCGAGTCGTCACGGAAGATCAGCTTTCGTATTCGCAGTGAACTGCTCGATGACGGCGGCTCCCTCGCTCAGCGTGAGCGCTTCGGCAACTTTGGCAGCTTGTCGGGATTGAACGGCGGTATCTGCCGGGCTCGTTCGGGTGCGGGGGTCTGCTGTTCCGTCAGGATCAGCGTACCCTGGAGGATCATTCCCGGCACTTGCGCTGCTATCGCCGTGTAGGTCGCGACCTTGCCCGGGCAGTTTCCCTCGATATCCAGCGTGAGCTCATCGTCGACGCCGAATACCGTTGCGCGTCCGTCGGTATGGCGCTTCGTCGATACGGTGGCGGTGAAGCGATCGCCGTCGACCTTGCAAGAGCCGTGATAGGTCATCAGGCTGTCGCAGCCCCAGATCTGTCCGTCCGCGATATGGACGATCCCGGTCCCCTGATCGAGCGGCGTCTTGTACCACGCCGCATAGGTGCCGTCCTTCAACACGGGAGCAGTCTCCCCTGGTATTCCCTCGCGCATCATCGACACGATCAGCGCTAACAAAGCGTTAATCGCGCGGTCCATGCCAATCCGGACTATTCCTGCGCAGCTCGGCTTCGAGGTCTTCAATGATGCTGTGAAGCAGACACGCGGCAAGTGGATCGGTCACTTCGCGCTCCAGATGCCGGTACCGCGCGATCTGGAATTCCTGCTCTCTCAACTGGCGCTCTGTCATGGGACGGGCCCTCCGACAGATCGACGCCGAGACAGCCGAACAGTTTCGTTACAATTTTAGGATCATTCGCTATGGTTTCCGATCGGTAAAACAACGCGACGCCAAGCTTCGCCGGCGCGCGGGATCATCGGAGGTTTCGAAAGGTCGATACGCCGACATGCGCCGCTGTTACGGCACATCACCACTTCTCCGATTCTCGCCGATGCTGTGCGGCTTGTTGAGGAAGAACTCCCGGTTACCGAGAGCCGCTTCCGCATACTGGTCGATCGCGACCTGGATGGCCTCGATGTGCATGCGGCACCAGCCCTCGAGGCAGGACAGGCGCCGCGCATGATGGAGAGCCTTCAGAAATTCCGGGGGCTCCGGCATGTCGGAGAAGTAGGTCGGCTTCTCCCCCTTCATGCCCGTGCCATCTCTCGCGGCGGAACGAGGCGGCGCTTCTCGACACCGACGCGCGATGGCATCGGCCGCCGGCGGGGAACGAAGAGGCTGGCGACAACGATCGGGTCGGTGTCTCCGAGCGCGGCCCGCTCCTGAACGAGGCCGCTCATCACCGTGCGCATCTTCATGACTTCGCCTGCGACGAAGCTGCAGTCCTCGTCCCTGTTGATCTGCTCATGCATGATGGCCTCGGCCTCACGCATGCTGACGCGTAACGCCCTGATGATCCTACGGATTTCGTTGATGCGGTTGTCCATGGCTCGCTCCCTTGGCTGGACGAGCAACATAAGAACAAAACATGAACAATGAGTCAATCGGCTTTAGGTAGAACACACCCGGGACAGCACGCCGCGCCGGCGAAGACCGGCCTCCTCCTCCCCCCACATCTGCCGGGCTTGGAGGACCTGATCAGAACGTCACCCGCATCCCCGCGTAGAATGCACGCGGCCTGGCCGGGCTGAGCGAGCGCGGGTCGGTGAACTCGGCACCGCCATTGGTGAAGTTGGGCACGGCTTCGCGGTCGAAGAACTGTCCATAGGTCGCGTAGCGCTTGTCGAAGATATTGTCGATCTTGCCGTAGAGCTGGAAGTTCTTGGTCACCTGGTAGGACGTGTGCAGGTTGAACACGGTATAGGACGGCAGCTTCGCATATTGGTTGGACTCGTCGCCGACCAGATATTGGCTGGAGACGAACAGTGCGTTGCCGCCGACCTTCCAGACGTCAGTGACCGCATAGTCGACACCGACCTTGACGCGATGGCGCGGGATCGCGGGGAGCTGGTTGCCGGGCAGCACCTGAATGGTTTCGGTGACAGTATCCCTGAACGGGCTTTCGGAACCGAGCGCGAAAGCGTCGAGATAGCGTGCGTCGACGAACGCGTAGCTCGCCTGAAACTGAAGCGTGGGCGACTTGATGTTGATCTCGGCTTCGAGCCCCTGACGCCTGGTCCGGCCCACGTTGGAGAAATAGCCGAAGCCGGTGCGGCCGACTGCGGGAACGGCGACGATGTCGTCGTAATTGGTCGCGCGGAATCCGCCGAGCTTCCATCCGAGCGTGCCGATGTTGAGCTCCCTGCTGCCGCGCAGGCCCGCTTCCACGGTCTTTGACACGACCTGCTTCAATGGCGGATCGGAGACGAGAAACGCGGCAATGAGACAGGGACGGGCTGGATCGGAGCAGCCGAGCTCCAGCGGAGTCGGAACGCGGTTGGCCTCGGAATAGCCGGCATAGGCCGTCAGCTCCGGTGTAATTTTGTATGTGCCGCCGATCACCGGATTGAAGCGGGTGAAGGTGTGATCGCCGTTAAGGTCGGTCCCGAGCTGATCCTCCAGCGTGATGCGCGCCACGTTGAAACGGCCGCCGCCGGTGACGGCGAAGGCGTCGGTGATATTGAACGTGTCCATTGCGTAGAGGCCGTTATACTGGTTGACGGTCCGCAGCGAGACAGGGCCGGCAACGGTATCAGGTACGCCGGTCGGCCCCAGGAAGAGGCCGCTGCCGCTGACGACGTAGTTTTCTCCGATCGTGCCGATTTCGGCGGTGGCGTTATAGCGCGTGACGCTGGCGTCATAGGTGGCGCCCATCACGAAGCGGTTGTCGTGGCCGAACAGTTGATCGGTATTGGTGGCCTGCCCCGACACGCCGAAGGTGGTCGAACGTATCGAGCTGCGGTCGATCTCGCCGAGGATGGTCCCGGATGCGAAAGGATTGGCAAGCGGCAGGCCGTTCACGCCGTTTGCCGGTGTGGCGCCGTCGCCGAAGCAAAGAAGGCCGGCGAGTCCCGGATCGGTGCATTCCTGCGCGTCGGTCGGATTGCCGTCGACGAGCTTCTGCTCGTACCTGCGCACATGCGCAGTTCCTTCGAGCGTCCAGGTCGGCGTCGCATCGACCTTGCCGGTCAGATTGAGATAGCCGACGCGATTGGAGGTGGTCTGCGGTGTCGTGTAGGTCGCGCCCCAATATTTATCGAGCAGCTCGGCGGGAACGGTGGCGCTGGCGCCGAAATCGTTTTTGGCGACGCCCATGTTGGCGTGGAATTCGCTGTCGCCGGCCTTGTAGCCGACATCGCCGTAGAAGCGCCGCACGTCCGACTGGGAGAAATTGCGGAAGCCGCTGTCGTGCAGGCCTTCGAGCGCGGCATAGACGCCGTAGTTCTTGTCGACCGTCTTGCCCCATTGCGCCGAGCCCTGGATGCGGCCGAACGAGCCGCCCATGAGATCGAGCTCCGCACCCTGATAGGTGAAACCATCCTTCATTTGCAAATTGATCGCGCCACCCAGCGCGTTGAGGCCGAAGGCTGGGTTGTTGGTCACGAGCGTCACCGACCGGATCGCCGCGGTCGGGATCAGGTCCCAGTTGACGGCGTCGGAGAAGGCTTCGTTGATGCGGACGCCGTTCTGATACACGGCGAGGCCTTGCGGCGTGCCCGTCACCGGCGAGGCAACGAAGCCGCGGAATTCGACATCCGGCTGAAATGGATTGCCGGTGACCTCGCTGATGTTGACGCCGGCGATGTTGTCGCGAAGCGCATCGGTGATGTTCATCGAGCCGGTGCGCTTGATCTGGCTGGCGTCGACGGCGTTGATCGCCGACGGGACCTTGTCGACGTCGAGACCTCTGCCGGTACCCGGCGCGGTCGGATAGACGTAGAGGCGCGTCCTGGGGCTGGCGGATGATGGTGCCCCGATGTGCGCGACGGGACGCGACGACGCGGTGCGCCGCGCCGTCGACGGCGGCGGCGCCGTCACCTCGACCGGCGGCAGGTTCTGGACGTTGGTTTCCTCGTCCTGCGCGGCCCCCGCGGGGATCGCGAAGATCAACCCCGACACCAGCCCGGTCGAAACCGAGGCCATCACCAAACGACGCTTGAACCCAAGAGGCTTGAACCCAAAACGCTTGAACCGAACACGATCGCCCATCCCAGCCTTCCCATCCGTGACCACCGGCTGTTTTGATTTTCGCCGGTTGGTCGAGCGAGTGTAGTCGGCAGGGACGCGTGCGCCAGCCACAAAAGGTCGGGCCGCATCCGCACCAATTTTCCCGACAAAATCGGGAATTTTTCCCGACGCGATCAGGCCGCCGCCGTCGGAACCAGCGCTTCGACGGTCAGACCGCCATCACCGGACACGACGTTGAGCGTGCCGCCCAGCGCCAGGATCCGCTCGCGCATGCCGACGAGGCCGAAGCCGAGCTTCTGGCCCGGCTCCATGCCACGGCCATTGTCGCTCACCCGTACCCGGGCACAGCCGCGGCCATCGCTTGCCGCCTGCGCCACCGGCTCGATGACGACATTGACCGAGGTCGCGCCGGCGTGGCGGAACACGTTGGTGAGCGCCTCCTGCACGATGCGATAGATGGTGAGGTCGGCGGTCTCCCCGGTGACGCCAAGCGCCGGCGAGATCGCGGTCTCGATGGTGACATCGGGATGCGACTCCCGCCACAGCCGCGACAGCGATTCCAGCGCCTGGCGCAGGCCGAGCTCGGCAAGGCCGACGGGCCGGAGACGCTCCAGCACGCGGCGATTGAACTGCTGAAGCGCGTTGATCTGCTCCAGCATGGCACTGCCGTGTTTTCGCACGGCCTCCGCACTCGGGGCGCGTCCGTCCGCCTGCTTCGCCAGCGCGCTGGCATGCGCGCGTAGCGAGAACAGATATGGCCCGAACTCGTCATGGAGCTCGCGCGCGATCTCCTTGCGCTCGACGTCCTGGAGCGACACCGTTCGCTCGGCGAGGCGCCGCTTGTCCTCGATCGCCTCGCTGAGCGTTGCCGCAAGATGGTTGAGCTTGGTGCAGATCGCGGCGAGCTCCGGTGCGCCGCCCGGCGCGACGCGCGCCTGATAGCGCCCGTCTTCGAGCTCGGCCATGACATCCGCAAGGGATTGGAGCGGCGCCAGTGCCCGGCCGATCACATTCATCATCACCAGGAACAGCGCCAGCGCGATCACAGAGCCGACCTCGAGCTGGGTCACGATGGCGTCCCAGATCTCGGCGATCTCGTCATCGGGATGGGAAGTGATCAGCAGCGAACCCGGCTTGCCATGGATCGAGACGGGTACGCTCACCGCGGTCTGCTCGGGATGCACCAGGCTGACGAACCAGGCCGGCGGCGCGCGGGTGTCGTCGTCGGCGTCGGTCCGGGGCTGCGTCAGCGGATGGCCAGCTTCGTCCCGAAGCGCGATGCTGACATGGCGCAGGCGGCTGAGGTCGCGTGCGATCTGGTTCAGCCTGGCATCCGGATCGGGCGCCTCGTTGAGATCCGCCACGATCATCTCGATGAATTCGCGCGCGAGCCGGATCACGCTCTGGTCCTCGGCTTGCACGCGCGGCCCGGCTTCCGCGACCTGGCGGCCGATATTGACGGCGAGCCCCAGCGCCAGCAGCAGCGCCAGCAGCAGGTTGATGCGCCCACGCAAGGATAAATTTTGCCACATTGGTATCGCCCGTGCCCCGCGAAGGATTGGCCTGCGCCTGTCCGATAACGTTGACAGAGGCGAAGCGCCCGATATCTAATCGAAAGCGTACAGCAATCCCGGCCGGGCGCGAAACAGGCCAAGACGCTGTCGCGAGGAACGCCTATGCGCATTTTGATCGTCGACGATCATCCCATCGTCGCCTCCGGCTGCCGTGCCGTGCTGGCCGACGAGGGCGAGATCGAGATTTTGGAGGCCGCCGACGCCGAAGACGGCGAGTGCGTCTTCATCGTCGAGCGCCCCGACCTCTCGATCATCGACATCAACCTGCCGACCGTGTCCGGTTTCGAGCTCGCGCGCCGCATCCTCGAGCGCGCGCCCGAGGCCCGAATCATCATGTTCAGCATGAACGACGACCCTGCGTTTGCCGCGCGTGCGATCGAGTGCGGCGCCAAGGGCTATGTCTCCAAGACCGGCGACCCCGACGATCTCGTCGAGGCGATCCGCACCGTCGGCGGCGGCGGCACCTATTTGCCGAGCGCGATCGCGCGCAGCATCGCCTTTGCGGGACCCGCGCTGGCGCAAAGCCCGCTGTCGAAGCTGAACGCGCGCGAGATGGAGATCTTGCGGCTGCTCAGCGCGGGAAAGAGCCTTTCCGAGATCGCCTGGCTGGTGCAGTCGTCCTACAAGACTGTCGCCAACACCTCGTCCATCATGCGCCAGAAGCTCGGGGTGAAGACCTCTGTCGAGCTGGTGCGGCTGGCGATCGACAGCGGCGTGGCCTGACGGCCGCCACGAATTCGGTCACACAAGCGTTGCAATCCTGATGTGGTTTGATGCCACGGAGCATAACGGCATGACGATCCAGACTGTCTCGACCAATACATCCTATGGCGGCGTGCAGGGCGTGTATCGCCATGCCAGCCAGGCGACCGGAACCGACATGACGTTCTCGGTCTATGTTCCCCCGCACGCGCAGGGCGCCACGCTGCCCGTGGTCTGGTATCTCTCCGGCCTCACCTGCACGCACGCCAACGTCACCGAGAAGGGCGAATTCCGCAAGGCCTGCGCCGAGCTCGGCTTGATCTTCGTCGCGCCCGACACGAGCCCGCGCGGCCCCGACGTGCCGGGCGATGCCAACAACGCCTATGATTTCGGCCTCGGCGCCGGCTTCTATGTCGACGCGACGGAGGCGCCGTTTTCACGCAATTATCGCATGTGGAGCTACGTCACCGACGAACTGCCGAAACTCGTGGCGGAGAATTTTCCGGTCGATGCGAAGCGCCAATCGGTGATGGGCCATTCGATGGGCGGCCACGGCGCGCTGACGGTCGCGCTGCGCAACCCGCACCGTTTTCGCGCGGCCAGCGCCTTTGCGCCGATCGTGGCGCCGTCGCTTGTACCTTGGGGTATCAAGGCGCTGACCGGCTATCTGGGGCCGAACAAGGACGTTTGGCGCAGCCACGACACGGTAGCGCTGATCGAGGACGGCGCGAAATTTTCAGGCTTTCTGGTCGATGTCGGCGAGGCCGATAATTTCCTCAAGGAGCAGCTCAAGCCGGAGCTGCTGCAAGCCGCCTGCAACAAGGCCAACCTTCCGCTGACGCTGCGGCGGCAGGCGGGCTACGACCACAGCTATTATTTCATCTCGACCTTCATGGGCGATCACCTGCACTGGCATGCGGAGAGATTGAAAGGGTGATGGCTTCTTCTCTCTCGGAAGAACCTACTCCGGCTTGCCGTAGTTCGGTGCCAGCAACCGGTTGCGGATCAGATAGCTCATCGTGCGCGTCCAGGATTCATCCGTGTTGCCGCGCATGTCGGCGCTCGCGGCCGTGATCATGTTGCCGGTCTTCACGTCGCGCAGGTAGATGTTCAGATTGATGATCAGGTTCGAGACCTTCTGCACCATGCCGGTGATTTCCAGGTCGGCACCCAACTGTCCGGCAAGCTTGAGGTCGCAGCCGCCGCAGGCCTGCAGATTGGCGTGACGGGCCGCGTCCCGGATCGGCGCGATATCGAGCAGCTGGAACCTGCCTGACTCGACCAGTGCCTTGCGCAACTGCTCACTGATGAGGTCGAGCCGCGCCTCCTCGGGCTTGGAGCCGTAGAACTCGCCGGGCAGGCTGGTGTCGATCAGTTCGAAATCGAACACGGCGAGTTTCGGCGGATCGGCGAATGCGGCCGAGCCCGTCAACAGCAAAGCGACGAAACATATCAGCGCTCGCATGATCGTGATTCCCAGCGTGGCAGCGTGAGGACGAAATGCGGGGTTGCATGGCCTGACAAATCGGTCATGCTTTAGCAGAGACAATTCTCCATCGGCGGTCAAGCCGGGGAGAACATCTGGAGGAAACATGATCCGATGGTTGGTCGGCCTGATCGGCCTAGGTGTTGCTGCGACGAGCGCGCTCGCGGCCGACCCTGTCATGATCGGCGTCGGCTATCTCGGAATCGCCGGTACCAGATCGACGCTGTCGCTGGTCGAGCAGCCCGCGGAGAATGACGGCGTCGCCGGCGCACGCCTCGCCATCGAGGACAACAACACCACCGGCAAGTTCCTCGACCAGCGCTTTGCGCTGGAGGAGCGGCGTATCAAAGAGGGCGAGGATGCCGTGCAGGCCGCGACCGAACTCGCCGCACGCAACGGCTTCATCATCGCCGACCTGCCGGCCGACGCGCTGCTGAAAGTCGCCGACGCCCTGCGCGAGCGCGGCACGCTGCTGTTCAACGCCGGCGCGATCGACGAGCGGCTGCGCGAGGCCGATTGCCGTGCCAACGTCATCCACACCGCGCCGACGCGCGCGATGCTGGCGGATGCGCTCGGTCAGTATCTGGTGTGGAAGCAGTGGAAGCGCTGGCTGCTCGTGGTCGGCTCGCATGACGAGGACAAACTGTTCGCCGATGCGCTCCGGCGCACCGCGACGCGGTTCGGCGCCAAGATCGTGCAGGAGCGCAGCTTCGAAGACAAAGGCGGCGCGCGCCGCACAGACTCGGGCGTGACGCTGATCCAGCGCCAGATGCCGGTATTCACGCAACAGGCTCCGGCCTACGATGTGCTGGTCGCCGCTGACGAGAGCGAGGTGTTCGGCGCCTACCTGCCCTATCGCACCTGGGATCCGCGGCCTGTCGCGGGCTCTGCCGGGCTGGTGCCGCGGAGCTGGGACGCCGCGCAAGACCAGTGGGGCGCGATCCAGATGCAGAACCGTTTCGTCAAGCTGAATGCGCGGCGGATGACCGCGCTCGACATGCAGGCCTGGACGGCCGTGCGCATGATCGGAGAGGCCACCTCACGCACCAGTTCCGGCGACGTCAAGAAGGTCACCGATTTCATCAAGGGGCCGGATTTCTCGGTCGCCGCCTTCAAGGGCACCAAGCTGACCTTGCGCGACTGGAACCTGCAGCTGCGTCAGCCGATCCTGCTGGTCGACGGCCGCATGGTGGTGTCGGTGTCGCCGCAGGAAGGTTTCCTGCACCAGGTCTCCGAGCTCGACACGCTCGGCTATGACCGCCCGGAGAGCAAATGCAAGCTGAAGTGAGGAAGAAGATGTTGCGCGCGTGGCGTGTTGGGTTGCTGTCCGCACTGGCGCTGACGGCGGCGCCGGCGCATGCGTTCATCGCCTATGTCTCGAACGAGAAGAGCAACACCGTGTCGGTGATCGATACCGAAAGCTGGACGGTGACGAAGACCATCAAGGTCGGGCAGCGTCCGCGCGGCATCGACTTCACGCGCGACGGCAAGTTCGTGATGGTCGCGGTCGGCGACGACGACACCATCCAGATGATCGACGCCAAGACGCAAACCGTGGTGGACAGCCTGCCCTCCGGGCCCGACCCGGAATTGTTCGCCCAGGATGCCGCCGGCAAGGTCCTCTATGTTGCCAACGAGAACGACAACACAGTGACCGTGATCGACCTCGAGAAGCGCGCCCGCCTTGGCGACATCCAGGTCGGCGTCGAGCCCGAGGGCATGACCATCAGCCCGGACGGCAAGACGCTGATCAACACGTCCGAGACCACCAACATGGCGCATTTCATCGACACATCGTCGCGCCAGATCGTCGCCAACGTGCTGGTCGACGCGCGGCCGCGCTTTGCCGAATTCAAGCACGACGCTTCCGAATTGTGGGTATCCTCGGAGATCGGCGGCACCGTCTCGATCATCGATCCCGGCAAGCACGAGGTGACCGGCAAGATCAATTTCGAGATTCCGGGGTTGAGGAAAGAGGCGATCCAGCCCGTCGGCATCGGCATGACCCGGGACGACAAGACCGCCTTCATCGCGCTCGGTCCCGCCAACCGCATCGCCGTGGTCGATACCGCCTCGCGCAAGGTGACGAAATATCTGCTGGTGGGACAACGGGTCTGGCACATGGCCTTCACGCCGGACGAAAAATATCTGCTGACCACCAACGGCGTATCGAACGACGTCTCCGTCATCGACGTCGCCGCGCAAAAAGTAATCAAGACCATTCAAGTGGGTGAACTGCCCTGGGGTATCACGATCGCGCCATGACCAGCCCTGCTCCCATCGCCGAACAACGCGAAACACCAAGGCCAGCTCCGGCGGCCGTGCCCGCGCTATCGATCGACAGCGTCAGCCACGCCTATGGCCCGCGCCGCGCGCTGATGGACGTGTCCTTCAACGTGCAGCCTGCGAGCTTCACGGCCCTGCTTGGCCTCAACGGGGCGGGCAAGAGCACGCTGTTCTCGCTGATCACGCGCCTGTTCGGCATCCAGTCCGGCCGCGTCGGCATTTTCGGCCATGACATCAGCAAGAGTCCAGGCGAAGCGCTGCGGTTGCTCGGCGTCGTGTTCCAGCCGCGCACGCTCGATCTCGATCTGTCGCTGACGCAGAACCTGCTCTATCACGCAGCACTCCACGGCATCAGCCGCCGCGAGGCGCGTGCGCGAGCCGCCGAGCTGCTCGGCCGCATCGGGCTTACCGAGCGCGCCGGCAGCAAGGTGCGCGATCTCTCGGGCGGGCAGATGCGGCGGCTGGAGATCGCACGCGCCCTGCTGCACCGGCCGCGCCTGCTCTTGCTGGACGAACCGACCGTCGGCCTCGACGTCAAGGCGCGCGCCGACATCATCAGCCATGTGCGCCAGCTCGTGAGCGAGCAAGGCATCGGGGTGCTCTGGGCCACGCATCTGTTCGACGAGATCGTGGCAGGTGACGATCTCGTGGTGCTGCATCAGGGCAAGGTGCTGGCGCAGGGACCGATGAGCCGCGTCGTCGCGGAAGCCGGCGCGCAGGACGTCAACACCGCCTTCATGCGCCTGACCGGCGCGCAGACCCTGCCGGGTGGCGGCGCATGAGCAGCATCACCACGCGCGAGGCGCCGCGCGGCTTCTCGGCCGCCGAATACATGACCTGTCTCACGGGCATCGTCTGGCGCGAAGGCCTGCGCTTTCTGCACCAGCGCGAGCGTTTCGTCTCGGCGCTGGTGCGGCCGCTGGTGTGGCTGTTCATCTTCGCCGCTGGCTTCCGTCAGGTGCTCGGCATCTCCATCATCCCGCCCTACGAGACCTACATCCTCTACGAGGTCTTCATTGCGCCCGGACTGATGGCCATGATCCAGCTCTTCAACGGCATGCAGTCCTCGCTGTCGATGGTCTATGACCGCGAGATGGGCAACATGCGCACGCTGCTGGTCAGCCCACTGCCGCGCGGCTACCTGTTGTTCTGCAAGCTGCTCGCGGGCACCGCGGTGTCGCTGCTCCAGGTCTATGCGTTCCTGCTGATCGCCTGGTTCTGGGACATCACGCCTCCTCTATCAGGCTATCTCACGGTGCTGCCGGCACTGATCCTGTCCGGACTGATGCTGGGCTCGCTCGGCATGCTGATCTCCTCCGGCATCAAGCAGCTGGAGAACTTTGCCGGCGTGATGAATTTTGTCATTTTCCCGATGTTCTTCGCTTCATCGGCGCTCTACCCGCTCTGGCGGGTGCAGGAGGGCAGCCCCTATCTCTACTATGTTTGCGAGGCCAATCCGTTCACCCATGCGGTCGAGCTGATACGTTTTGCATTCTACGGGCAAATCAACTGGATCTCGCTGGCGGTGGTCGCGACCTGCACAATCGTCTTCATGATCGGCGCGATTCTGGCCTATGATCCCTCGCGCGGGCTGGCGCGACGGGGCCCTGCGGGAGGCGAAGGATGACGGTTCGGGTTCTGGCCATGGCCGCTCTACTGCTCGCAGCCGCGAGCACGGCGGCACGCGCGGCCGATCCGCGCTATCCGGATTGGCCCTGCACGCAGGCAAAAGTGCCGGAAATTTCGCTCGCGGCCGTTTGGGCCGGTCCTTCGCTTGACGACGTGCAGAACAAGTGGAAGGACGACGCCAAAGTCAGCGCGCTGGTCGCCAAATTGTCGGCACGCAAGACGCCGCTGGACGAAGCCGAGAAGTTGGTGAGGGAGTTTTTAGCGGGCTCCGCGGTCGACAAGACTGCGAATGCGAAACTGCTGTTCGCAGGCCTGTTCGACACGCTCAACGCTCAGCGCTCGCAGGTCATGAGCGGACTGGAACGCGTCAGCCGCAAGCAGCGCGAAGCGGCCGACAAGATCCGCGAGGAGAGTGTTCAGCTCCAGGCGCTCCAGGGCGCCACGCCGCGCGACGAGGCCAAGGTCGATGCGCTCAGCAACGAGCTGATCTGGAAGACCCGCATTTTCGAGGACCGCCACAAGGTGGTGCGGTTCGTTTGCGAGGTTCCCACCACCATCGACCAGCGGCTGTTTGCGCTCGGACGCGTGATCCAGCAGGAAATGGAATAGCGTCAGCCTCATTGACGCGGCAGGTTCCCTCGCCTCCATTGCGATCATTAACCTGCCGCCGTGCTATATGCCGGAACCAAATCGGCCTAGGATGTCTTGTCGACGGGTAATCCAAGGCATCGGGAGGCCTCGATGGGAACCACGAAATTCATCCTCGCAGGCGCTGCGGCCATCAGCATGCTCGCAAGCAGCGCATTCGCTGACGATCTGACCGGAATGGTCACCCGGATAGATCGGCTCAACAGCACGATTTCGATCCAGCAGACGCAGAAGGGCACAGTCGGCGGCAGCGCGGGCGGCGCCGGCGCGCTGCAGGAGTACAAGGCCAAGGATGCCGCGATGCTCGACGCCGTCCACGCCGGCGACAGGGTGAGCTACTCTGCGACCGACAATAACGGCACGGGCACGCTGACGAAGTTGCAGAAGCAGTAGGCTTTTCCTCGCTCTTCCCACGTGCGACACGGCGTCATGGCCGGGCTTGTCCCGGCCATCCACGCATGGCCACACGGCACCAAGAACGTGGATGCCCGGGACAAGCCCGGGCATGACGATCTGGCATGACGATCTCTTGCCTATTGCTCCGGCCGCGGCTCGGGCTGCGCCTCCTCGGTCGGAAGTTTGGCGCGCTCCCAGCCGTCGGTACCATCGGGATACCAGGCGAGGTTGGAGTAGCCATACGCGAGCGCTCGCTTGGCGGCGTTCCAGGACATCCAGCAATCGGCCAGGCAATAGATCACGAGCAACGCGGTCTTGTCGCCGTGTGATGCACGCGCGAGGCCGCGCTGGAAATAATCGTCCATGGCGGGCGGCAGCGTGCCGTAGCCGGTGTCCGGCAGCCAGATGCTGCCCGGAATGTTTTTGCGCGGCGCCTCGCGCCAGACGGTACCCGCTGGAAGGTTCTTCGGCTTCGGCGCGCGCGGCAGCACGTCGATGAAGGCGCCGCTCTTCGCGTGCCAGATCGCCTCGGCTTCTGACGTCGACAGCACGCGCGCGCCGCCCAGCGTCGCCGGCACAGGCGCGCGGTAATTGTCGGTGCGATAACCCTCCGGCTCGAACGGCTCCTGCTGCTGCGCAACGACCGGCGCCACCAGCACGGCGGCGACCAGCGCAGCGGCAAGGTGCCGCCTCATGGCGTCTGCCTCATGGCGTCTTCTTGGCCGTCTCCGCGCCGAGCGGCCGATCGCTCTCGTCCAGCAGCGGCACGCCAAAGTCGAGCAGGATCTTGTTGATCTCGCCCTGGTTCTCCTGGATCAGCTTGTTGAGCTGCCGCTTCCAGTTCTGGTCGGCGCCACGCACGCCCATGCCGATGCGATAGACCAGTTTGGGCCCGGTGGTTTCCTTCACCAGCGGCGTGACATGAAGCGACCCCGCCTTCTTCGCGTAGAACCCTGCCATCGGTCCCCACAGCACGCCGGCGTCGATCTTGCCCGCCGTGAGATCATCGATCATTGCCTGCGCCGAATTGTCGTAGCGCGTGTCGATCATCAGCGGATAGGGCTTTGCATCACCCATCAGTCCCGCAATGGCCATGTTGGTCGCAGGCGGCGTGCCGGCGACGATGCCGACATGCTTGCCCTTCAGCCTGGGATCCTCGAGCGTGTCGACCTCCTCCAGCCCGCTGCCTGCTTTCGCGACCAGCGCATAGCTCGTGCGGTAATAGGGATTGGTGCCTTGCACGAGGTCATCGCCTTGGGGGAAGCCCATGATGACGTCGCAGCGATGCGAGCCGAGCGTCATGCGCACGAAGCCGGTGGCTTGCGGAAAAAAGACATAGTCGAGCTTCTTCTGGAGCTTGTCCGCAAACAGCTCGGCAAGCTTGTTCTCGAACCCCTCGCCCTTCTCGTTCGAGAACGGCAGATTGCGCGGGTCGGAACAGACGCGCAACACCTTGGGGTCGACCAGCTCGAACGAGAGGTCACCCGTCTCGTTGGTCTGCGCGATGGCGACGTCGCCGAACGCGCAAGACGCAACCAGGATACTCAGTGAAAACAACCAGCGACGATGTCGTCCGGCCTCCGTCATCGCGCTTCCTCCTGGGCTTGTTGAATGCTAGCCATGCAACGCATGACGCGCCATGTTTTGCCAGACTGTGTGCTGGCTTTCTTTGTTGCAGTGCAATGCGCACAACCTTTGAACTGGGGCTGAAAAGTGTCTCGCATCGCTCTCGTGATCGCAGCCTTGTCCCTGCTGGTGACAGCGACGCTAGCATGCGCCGCAGCGGCCGAATTGCCTGTAAGCGAAGTCGCGCCGGGAATCTTCGTACACTCCGGGACCATCGCCCTGATGACCCGCGAGAATGAGGGCGACATCGCCAATGTCGGCTTCATCGTGGGCGAGGATGCGGTGGCCGTGATTGATACCGGCGGTAGCGTTCGCGAGGGCGAGGCGCTGCTGGCGGCGGTGCGGGCCCGCACCAGCAAGCCGATCCGCTACGTCATCAACACCCACGGCCATCCCGACCATGTTTTCGGGAATGCGGCCTTCGCAGTCGGGGACAACATTTTCGTCGGTCACAGCAGGCTGCCGCGGGCGCTCGCTGCCCGCGGGCCGTATTATCTCGACAATTTTAGGCGCATCATGGGCGACGAATTGATATCTCCCGTGAAGATCGTGCCACCCACAATGCTCGTCACGGACACAATGACGCTCGATCTCGGCGCGCGCCGCCTGAGCTTGCGGGCCTGGCCGGCCGGGCACAGCGACAATGACCTGACCGTGTTCGATGAGATGACGAAGACGCTGTTCACTGGCGACCTCGTCTTCCTCCGCCATATTCCGGTGATGGACGGCAGCATTCGCGGCTGGCTCGGTACCCTCGGGGAACTCGAGAGCATTCCGGCGCAGCGCGTCGTTCCGGGTCACGGGCCCGTGAGCGAATGGCCTGCGGCGCTGACCGATGAACGGCGCTATCTGATGGCGCTGCTGGCGGACGTCCGGGCGTCGAACAAGAAGGGCGAGCCGATCCGAATCGCCGCAGACAAGGCCGCCGCCTCGGAACGGCCGCACTGGGAGCTGTTCGACGACTACAATGCCCGCAACGCAACCGCAGCATTTTCGGAAATTGAATGGGAGTAGCGGACGCGCTACGATGCGCGAAACGTTGCTTCGTCCGCGGGACCATGACCATGACCATGACGGGACGCACGCGCCGACTACCTCTGATCGCCCTGCTCCTCGGCATTGCATTCGCCGTGCCGGCGCAGGCGGAAGAGGCTTACGATCCCTGGCCGGGCCTGGTGCAGGACATCTTCAGCAACCGTCCGATGAATGACGGCGGCAATGTCATTGGCATCGAAATGCCGTATCGCGCCGAGGACGCGGCCATCGTGCCGGTGACCCTGCGCAGCAAGCTCTCGCCTGGCGATGCCCGCCGCATCCGTTCGATCACGCTGGTGATCGATCGTAATCCCGCGCCAATGGCGGCGAAGTTCGAGCTCGGACCGGATGCCAACGTCACCGAAATCTCGACGCGCGTGCGCGTCAACAATTACACTGACGTCCATGCGGTGGCCGAGCTCAGCGACGGCCAGCTCTATGTCTCAAAGGTCTATGTAAAGGCCTCCGGCGGCTGCTCGGCACCGGCGGGGAAGAATGCCGAGGAAGCCCAGAATCGACTCGGGCAGATGCGCTACCGGCAATTCGCGCGCGAGGAGGCCCCGGCGAGCCGCATGCGGGAGGCTCAGATCATGATCGGCCATCCCAACAATTCCGGGCTGCAGATGGACCAGGTCACGCAGCTCTACATTCCCGCCTTTTTCGTCAACCAGCTCAAGCTGACGCAGGACGACAGCCCCGTGCTCTCGATGGAAGGCGGCATCTCGATCTCGGAAGATCCCAATCTGCGCTTCACCTATGTGTCCAACGGCGCCAAGCGTTTTCGCGCGGAAGCGAAGGATACGGACGGACACGTGTTCCGCAACGAGTGGGATGTGGAGAAGCCGGGGACGTAGCGCGCCACCTTCCCCTTCAAAGTCAAACGCGCTGCGGATGGCTGTGCCCTCGCCCCTTGTGGGAGAGGGGCAGCACCGCTGGTAGACAAAAATTCGCTTGGGTGAGGGGTTCGCCTCCGCGAGCTACTCTCTTGCGGTAGTATTCGCGGAGACATACCCCTCATCCGGCGCTTCGCGCCACCTTCTCCCACAAGGGGAGAAGGAAGAAAGTATCAGAAACACCTCACCTCGGCTTCCGCCTGCGCTCGCCGCAAATCATTCACGGCCGAGTTGGCCTGCTCCGAGGTGCGGAACTGGACGCCGAGATTGCCGCGGACCTGGGACATGCTGAGCGCGGTTTCTGCGGTGACGTAGCGCTCATAGGATACAATCGAGGCCACCACGTCGATCGAGCAGGAACATTGCTCGATCGCCTGCCGGCTCTCGCCATTGGCCTTCATGCAGCCATAGACATACTCGGTGCGCGCCGACGTCGGATAATCATTGGCCTCTTCAGCCTGCGCGGCGAGCGCGGTCGCAGCCCACACCGCCAATGCGGCGACAATCGGTCGTAGCTGTCCGGCCAGATTCATGCGCGTCCTCCCGCTGGTTGCGACGGAAGCTATGCTATGCGTATTGTCCTGAAAAGCACTCTATCAGAGGAAACGGCTCACAAGGTGATGAGAGCAATTGGTCGATCATTGGCACTTGCGGTAACGCTGGCGCTGACATTAGCCGGGCCCGGCCGCGCCGCGGATACGATCCGCCTTGCGGTGCAGAAGACCGGAACATTCTCGTGGGAGCTGGCCGCGATCCGCGCCGGTGGCCTCGACAAGGAGGCCGACCTGTCGCTCGACGTCACCGAGCTTGCGAGCCCCGAGGCCGGCAAGATCGCGCTGCGCGCCGGCAATGCCGACATTATCCTGTCCGACTGGCTGTGGGTGTCGCGCGAGCGCACGCTCGGCGCCAAGCTCACCTTCTATCCCTATTCCAGCGCGCTCGGCGCGGTGATGGTGCCGGCCGCCTCGCCGATCAAGTCGCTGGCTGATTTGAAGGGCCGCAAGCTCGCGGTCGGCGGCGGTCCCATCGACAAGAGCTGGCTGCTGCTCCAGGCGCGCTTGAAGCAGGACGGCATCGACCTGAAATCGGAGGCGACTATCGTCTATGGGGCTCCGCCTCTGATCGCCGCCAAGGCGCTCGACGGCGAGATGGATGCAAGCCTCAACTTCTGGAATTTCTGCGCACAGCTGGAGGCGAAGGGTTTTAGACGCCTTGCTGGCATCGAGGACATATTGCCGAAGCTCGGCGCCAAGGGCGCGGTCTCAGCAGTCGGCTATGTCTTCGACGAGAGCTGGGCGGCAAGTCATCGCGAGGCCGTGGCGCGTTTCATCGCGATGACGCGCAAGGCCAAGCAGCTGCTGGCGACCTCGGATGCCGCCTGGGACAAGATCGCGCCGCTCACCGGCACAAGCGATGCCACCCTGCTCAAGACCTATCGCGAGCGATATCGCGACGGCATTCCGCGCCGGAGCATCGATGACGAAGAAAAGGACGCGCGCGTGCTCTACCGCGTGCTGGCCGAGACCGGCGGACGCGACCTCGTCGGCTCGGCCGCTGAACTCGAGCCCGGCACGTTCTATCACGCAGTTCCCGGAGACTGAGGTGCTGCGTCTTCTGTCGTTTGCCTTGTTGCTCGCGATCTGGTGGACAGCCGCGCTGTTCGTCGGCGCCGCAAAGCTGCCCTCCCCGCCCGCCGTGCTCGACGTCGTCGTCGCGGAAGCATCGAGCGGCGCGCTGTTCCTGCATCTTGGCGCCACGCTCGTCCGCGTAAGCCTCGCCTTCGTGCTGGCGATGTCACTCGGCAGCGCCATCGGCTATCTGATGGGACGGGTGAAGCTCGCCGACCGGCTCGGCGATCCCTGGCTGATCCTGCTGCTGAACCTGCCCGCGCTGGTCGTGATCGTGCTGGCCTATATCTGGGCCGGCCTCACCGAGGCCGCAGCGATCGCGGCGATCGCGATCAATAAGCTGCCGACCGCCATCGTCACCCTGCGCGAGGGCGCACGCGCGCTCGACCGCTCGCTCGACGAGATGGCGAGCGTGTTCGCGATGCCGCGCTGGCGCGCCTTCCGCCACGTCGTGCTGCCGCAACTGGCACCCTATATCGCAGCCTCAGCCCGGTCCGGATTATCGCTGGTGTGGAAGATCGTACTGGTCGCCGAACTCCTGGGGCGACCCAACGGCGTCGGCTTCGAGATCGGCGTCGCCTTCCAGCTGTTCGACACGCCGCGGCTGCTTGCCTATTCGCTAACCTTCGCCGCCGTCGTGCTGGTGATCGAAACCGCGCTGGTGCAACCGTTCGAAGCCCGTGCGACACGGTGGCGACCCCGTGCGGCTTGAGGTCGATATCACAGGCAAGACGTTCAGGAGTGCCGCGGGCGGAACGCAGGAGGTGCTCGCGCCGGTCAGCTTCGCGCTGCAATCCGGCGAGGTCGGCGTGCTGATCGGTCCGTCCGGCTGCGGCAAGAGCACGATGCTGCGCATCATCCTCGGGCTCGACCGCGATTTCGAGGGACGCGTCTCGCGCCCGCCGGAAGCGCGGATCGGCATGGTTTTCCAGGAGCCGCGGCTGCTGCCATGGCGCTCGGTCGAGCAGAATGTGCGGCTTGCGGCACCCGATGTCACCGACGCCAAGCTTGCCGAGCTGTTCAGGATCCTGGAGCTGGACGCGCATCGCAACCACTTTCCCGGCGAGCTGTCGCTAGGCCTCGCCCGGCGCGTAGCGCTCGCCCGCGCCTTTGCGGTGGAGCCCGACCTGCTCGTGCTCGACGAGCCCCTCGCCTCGCTCGACGACGCACTCGCCGGCCGTTTGCGCGACGAGATCGCGACGCTGGTGGCGCGCCGTCCGGTGATGACGTTGCTCGTCACCCACAGCCTGGATGATGCGATCCGCCTTGGCGACCGCCTGTTCTTGCTGTCGCCGCGACCGGCGTGCATCGTGCGCGAGGTGCCGATTGCGATCCCGCGCGCGGGGCGCAGCGAGGCCGAGCTCGGCAAGATCAGGGCCGAGCTCGCGGCGTTGCAGCTTGAATCGAAATGAGAACTCATGGTCAACTGGACCAACGACATCTTCGCGGGAGGTTCACCATGCGGCGTACGCTGATTGCGATCGGCATCCTGTTGGTTGCGATGCCGGACGCGGCGCTCGCGCAGGCCAAGGGCAAGGGTATCCGGCTCTGGAATCTGACGACGGAGACGATCTCCGGCTTCCAGCTCTCGCCGGCCGGGAAGACCGAGTGGGGGCCGAACCAGTGCTTGAACGACAAGGACAAGGAGGTCGACCACGACGAGCGGCTGCGCATCACCGGCGTCGAGCCCGGCCGCTACGACGCCAGGGTCAGCTATCCCAATGCGCGGCAGTGCATCGTGCGCGACATCGAGATCAAGGCGGATGCGGTGTTCTCGATCGCCGACAAGGATCTGAAGGACTGCACGAAATAACGCCGGCGGCTTACGCCTTGTCATTCGGGTGCGGATATTCGCAGCGCCATCGCACCGCCTGCCACTTCGGATGGTCGCCGACCCATTGCGCGATATAGGGCGGCGCAGCCATCGCGCATTGCGTCGGCGACCCCGCATAGTTGAACACCAGATGCTGCTCCTCGCAGGTCGCAGGCGAGAGCACCGCACACACAGTCACCACCAGGTCGATCGGGTTCATGCCGGGATCCTCGCAGAGGCGATGAAGATTAGCACAAAAGATTACGCTCCGAGGAGCCGGAAGTTTCAATCCGGCCGCGCGAAATCGAGCGGGAATTGCCGGTCGCATGTCCCCGCAACCGCTGAGCGAGCGCTAGAAATTGATCCCAAACACCAGCCTCGCCTGGTGGCGCTCGAAATTGGCGAGATCAAGATTGCCGCCTGATCCGGCCGGACGGCCCCAGGCCTGCATGCTCCAGCTCATGGTCAGGCGCGAGCGCTCCGAAAGCTGGAAATAAGCGGTCGGACCGACGAAGAGCGCCTGTCCTGCGAACTCGCCGAGGCCGATGCCTTCGTACTGCCGGAAGTAGCGCACCTCGCCGCCGAGCAGCACATCGGGCCGCACGCGCACCAGGCCGGCGAAGGCCGCGCCGACGGTTGAGCTCTTTTCGGATAGCCCCGTCATCTCGAAGCGCGCCCATTCGGGTTGATAGATCAGGTTGAGCGCCCCGATAGCAAAGTTCGGGATCAGCTCGCGATCGAAGGCGAGCGTGAAATCGGTACCGTACATCCGCCCTTTTGCGCCGGAGGTCTCGTCAATGCGGTCGCCATGGAGTTCGGCGGCGACGGTCAACCCGAACGGCGCGTGCTCGCGATCGAGCAGGCGATAGCGCAGGTCGAGCGAAGCGCCCTGGAAATTGAACTGGCGGCGGTCGCCGATATCGGGGACGCCGGTGATGTCGTGCAGCGTGGCCGTGCCGCCGACCTCGACGCGGAAGTTCGGCAGCGGCACGACCTCGATCTCGACCTCCTGCGACAGCGCGCGATAGGTCCCGCCGCCTTTGCCGAATCGACCTGTCGTCTGGGTCTGGAATTCGCGCTCGCCGGGATTGCCGACATCGGTGCCGATCATGAAGCCGAAAATGTGCTCGGTATCGAAGCCCTCTTCGGCGCTGACGCATGCCGGCGCGAGCGCGACGGTGCAGGCGGCTATGGTCCGGAATGTAAGGGCTCTCGCGCGCATCCCCGACACTACCACGGCTTCGACGGTGGTTGCCATCGAAGCCGCGGCAGGTCGTCAGCCTTACTTGTGGTCTTACTTGCGCAAAGCGCAGGCGTACATGTTGATTTCCATGCCGACCGGCACTTCCACGATCTTCGGAGCTTTCCAGGCCATTCGGGGACTCCCAAGGGATTGAGCGCGACATCGCGCCGGCCAAAACCTAGGGCTGCGTCAGCCACAGCGCAAGTCGGGAATCGCGCCGTTGACACAGCGAACTGTCGCATCGCGCTTGCAAATTTCTCTCTGGGGCAACTCGCCTTCGCTCCCAGTCAAGCAGCACGGCGCTCACTGCAACAGGCGCAGCAGTGCGCGGCCGGTGCGCGAGTTCAGCTCCTTCGCATCCAGCGTTCCGTCCTTGTCGGGATTCGCTGCGTTGAAGCGCTGCTCCACCACGGAGAGATATTCGTCGAGCGTGAGAGTCCCGTCGCGATCGGGATCGGCGGCGGCGAGTTCTTTCGCCGTTAACCGTCCGCGCAATTCGCGGGCGTCGAGCGTGCCGTCGTGATCGGGATCGAGCTTGGCGAACGACGCGGCCGCTGCCTTCTTCACCTCGGCAAGATCGAGCGTGCCGTCATTGTCGGTATCGAACGCCTTGACCGCGTTGCCGGAGGCCGACCATGCCGGACCGGCCAGCAGTGCAATCGTGAACGCAAGTGCAACAGAGCGACGCGATATCATGAAAACCTCCCAGACCAAGAGCTCCGATTCGAGCCGGATCGAAACGACATAAGTCCACAAGCGAGCCTCGGTTCAAGCCCCGAATTGCAGCCTGCGCCCGTACAACTTGCGGAACCGGTCGGCCCGACCGCTGCCGTCGCGCACGCGCACTGCTCCATGCCGCGGAATTTCTTCAGCGCCTGCGCACAAGTGCGAGTTGCTTGTCAGCTCTCCGTCAGGTGACCGGCATCCCGCCGCCCACCATATCGGCATCCCAATTACGACTTTCGTATTGACGCGTTTTGCATTCGGGCGGAGTGTTGCTGTCGCAGCGTCAATAGGCGCGCATATTGGGAGGGACGGATGAAACGCTTTGCGATGGCCGCGAGCCTCGTCATGCTTGCATCGACTTGTGCAAATGCACAAACCAGCGAGCAGCTGGTCAAGGGCGCGACCGATACATCGAACGTTCTCAATTACGGGATGGGCTACAATCTCCAGCGTTTCTCGACGCTGAACCAGATCAACAAGGACAGCGTCAAGAACCTTGTCCCGGTCTGGAACTACTCTTTCAACGACGATCGCAGCGAGGAATCGCAGCCGCTGGTGTACCAGGGCGTGATCTACGTGACGTCGCACAACGCGACCATGGCGGTCGACGCCAAGACCGGCAAGCAGATCTGGAAATCCAAGGTCGAGTATCCTGCCGAAACGCCGCGCATCGTCTGCTGCGGCATCATCAATCGCGGCGCCGCACTCTATGACGGCAAGGTGTTCCGCACCACGCTCGACGCCAACGTGATCGCGCTCGACGCCAAGGACGGCAAGGAGCTGTGGCGGCAGAAGGCGGCCGATATCAAGGAGGGATATTCGATGACGGTGGCGCCGCTGGTCGCCGACGGCGTCGTGATCACCGGCATCTCCGGCGCCGAGTTCGGCACCCGCGGCTTCATCGACGGCTGGGATCCCGCAACGGGCAAGCATTTGTGGCGCACCCATTCGATCCCATCCCCGGACGAGCCCGGCGGCGACACGTGGAAGGGCGATACCTGGAAGCTCGGCGGTGGCTCCACCTGGATTACGGGCTCCTATGATCCCGAGCTGAACACGGTCTATTGGGGTATCGGCAATCCCGGACCGTTCAACTCGGCGGTGCGCCCGGGCGACAACCTCTACACTTGCTCCGTGCTGGCGATGGATCCCAAGACCGGCAAGATCAAGTGGCACTACCAGTTCTCGCCCAACAATCCGTTCGACTATGACAGCGTGGCCGAGATGGTCCTCGCCGACATGAACGTCGAGGGCAAGCCGACGAAGGTGTTGATGGACGCCAACCGCAACGGCTTCTTCTACGTGCTCGACCGCACCAACGGAAAGCTGCTCGCGGCCAATCCTTACGTGAAGGTCAACTGGGCGACGGGAATCGACATGAAGACCGGGCGCCCCATCGAGACCGACGTCTCGAAGGATGCGCGTGAGGGCAAGAAGGTGACCGTCTATCCGTCGATCCTCGGCGGCAAGAACTGGGAGCCGATGTCGTTCAATCCGCAGACCGGCCTCGCTTACGCCAACACGCTCGCCTTCGGCGGCAGGTACAAGACCGAACCCGCCACCTTCAAGCAGGGTGAATGGTATCTCGGCATGGACCTCACCGATCTCTGGGAATGGGGTGACGGCCCGCGCGGTCATCTGAAGGCGATCGATCCCATGACCGGCAAGGCGAAGTGGGAAGCACCAAGCGACATCCCGCGCTTCTCCGGCGTGTTGTCGACCGCGGGCGGCGTCGTATTCTCGGGCGCGCTGACCGGCGAGTTCGAGGCCTTTGATGCCGACACCGGCAAGAAGCTCTGGCAGTTCCAGACCGGCTCGGGCATCGAGGGACAACCGGTGACCTGGCAGCAGGACGGCGTGCAGTATGTCGCGGTGACGAGCGGCTATGGCGGCGTCTACTCGCTGTTCTCCGGCGACGAGCGGCTGGCCAAGGTCCCGCCCGGCGGCTCGCTTTGGGTTTTTGCGGTCAAGCAATAACCACGGCACGATGCTGAGAAAGCTATCTCACAAGACGGTGGCGATCCTCGCCACCGTCGCGGTGCTGCCGGTCGCGCTTGCGGCGACCGTTCGTGCCGCGGATGATTCAACCGGCAATCCCGTGCAGGCACAGATCGACCACGGCAAGTCGACTTATGCCGAGAAATGCTCGCACTGCCACGGTCCCAACATGATGAACCCCGGCACCATCACGCCCGACCTGCGCGCCTTCCCCGACGACAAGACGCGCTTCGTCACCACGGTGAAGAACGGCAAGAACAACAAGATGCCGCCCTGGGCCGACATTCTCAGCGACGAGGAGATCGGGAATCTCTGGGCCTTCATCTCGAGCCGGAGAAAACCATGAGGCGCTGGCTGGCCGCTTGGAGCATTGCCGCGATCCTCGCGGCGGCGGCCGCGGCTGCACGCGCGGCCGACGATCCGCTCAAGATTTGTCTCGACGAGGACAGGCCGCCGCTCTCGGTGCATCACAAGGGCAAGCCGGGCTCGGGGTTCGACGTGCTGCTGGCGCAAGCGATCGCCGATCGGCTCGGACGGCCGCTGACGATCCAGTGGTTCGAGAGCAAGCTGGACGAGGATTCGAGCCCGCAGCTCGAGGCCAATGCGCTGCTGTCCGACGGCCGCTGCTCGCTCGTCGGCGGCTACGCGCTGACGATGGACTCCCTCGTCAAGCCCGGCATGAAAACGGCGCGCCTGCCGGATTTTGCCGGCGCCACGCGCGACGACCGGCGCCGCCGCGTCGCGCTCGGCGTGCTCGCGCCGAGCCAGCCCTATGTCTACTCGCCGATGACGGTCGTGCTCGGACCGAAGGCGCGGGGTCGCAAGATCGGCGATATCGGCGATCTCGCCGGCCTGCGCCTCGTCATCGAGAGCGGCTCGCTCGGCGATGCGATCCTCATGACCTTCGACAAGGGGCGCCTGATCGACGACATCACCCATCTCGTTCCCGGCCGCGATGATCTCCTCGGTGCACTTGCCCGGGGCGACTATGACGCGACGCTGATCGACCTCGGCCGCCTCGACGCCCATCGCGCCGCGCACCCCGATACGGCGATCACCGCGTCCGGCTACTACTATCCAATCGGGGCCAATCGCGGCTATGTCGGGCTCGCCAGCGATCCCGCGCTGATCGACGCCGTTAACAAGGCGCTGAGCGGGCTTGCTGCCGAGCGCAAGATCGCCGAATTCGGCAGGCAGGCGGGGCTGACCTATCTGCCGCCGCGTGAGCCTGCGATCCTCGGCGACGTCTGGATGAAGATCATTCAGCGTTGACCGGAGCGTCCGGCTCCCGGAATGACGGATAAAGTGGTCGGCGACGGGCCCGTTACAACCATCGCTGGCTCGACGACATTCTGCCCCCTATGATGCCGCCGTTTTCATTCGGCCATCCGGTGGCATCGTGAATCCTTCCGCCGCAAGCCTGCGCGATCTCCTCTCGCGCGAAATCAAGACCGGCGAATTGGTGCGGGCGCTGATCGTCGTCGGCCCCATAGTCGCCGCCTATTTCTTCGCGCGCGAGACGGCGCTGCTGAATCTCGGGTTGGTCGCGGTCTCGTTGCTCATTCCCGCGCTCAGGCTGCGCCTGCCGCCAAAAGTCGTCACGTGGCATTATCTCGCCATCCTCCTCACTTTTGCCGCGCTGTTCCTCGCGAGCTCGATCAAGCCGCTATTCGCGGTGTTGACGGCGCTCGCCGGATTCCTTGCGGTCGCGGTGACGCGCCATGGCGAACATTTCCGCACGCTTGGGAATTGGGTGTTCATCCCCGCCGTGTATCTTGCCTGCGAGGTGCGGGAGGGCGTGAGCGCCTCGGAAGCTCTGCGCCATGCCGGCATGATCATCGTGTCCTCTCCGATCGCGCTGGCGCTGGTCTGCGCTATCCGGATTTACGACCAGCGACGGTGCGGCGATGCCGCGACCTCGTTCGGAGCGCCCGCGGCCGAATGGTTTGTGTCCGCGGCGGCAACCGCCCTTGCGGTATTCGCTGCGGCGGCTCTGGTCGAGATCCTCGATCTCGCGCAGGGCCAATGGGTGATGTGGTCGGCCGCAAGCGTCGTGGTCGGCGATCTCGCCGCTTCGACCGGCAAGCTGAAGCAGCGGGCGATCGGCGCCGTCGCCGGCGTGCCGCTCGGTTTCCTCGCCGGCATGGTGCTGCCGCAAAGCCGGGTCGGCTATGCGCTCGCGGTTCTCGCGGCCACCCTCACGCTGATCTCGTTCTCCCGCTACATCATCGGCTTCGGCCTGCGCTGCTTCTTCATCGCGCTGGCCGCCTCTTTCGCCGGCAGCGCCAGCGGCATCGCGGAGGAGCGCATCGTCAACGTGCTGATCGGCGGCACCTTTGGCTTGCTTGCGGTAGCCGTGACCGAAATCGCCTGGCTGCGTGTCATGCGAAAAGTGGGATTGTCCGGATGACGCCCGAATAGGCACAGCGCGGCCCTTCGAATGCGCCAATGTGTCTCGCCTGCCACCCATGGCAGAGGCGATCCGATGCAGTACCGTCGACGGCAATCCGGGAGAGAATCATGTCCGCAACGCTCGATCGCCGCCACTTCATCGCCGCCGGCACCACCGCACTCGCGATGCCCTTCGTCTCGCGCGGCGCCTCGGCGCAGGCTGCGTGGCCATCGCGGCAGATCCGCATGATTTGCAGCTATCCCGCCGGCGGACAGACTGACCTGCTCGCACGCGCCTACGGCGAATTCATTGCCAAGCAGGTCGGAAAGACCGTCGTCGTCGAGAACAAGCCCGGTGCCGCGGGCGCGATCGGGACGGCGGAGGTCGCCCGCGCGGAGCCCGACGGCCACACCATCCTGTGCTCGATCTCGACCACCTACATCATGAACCGGGTGGTGATGAAGACTCCCGGCTACGACATGGACAAGGATTTGACGCTCGTCAGCGTCATTCCGGGCGCCGGCCTGTTGCTGGTGGCGAACCCGAAGACCGGCGTCAAGACGCTGGAGGATTTCGTCGCCTTTGCGCGCAAGAGCGGCAAGGTCAACTTCGGCACCTATAGCGCGGGCTCGGCCCCGCATATGACGGTCCACGAGCTCAACAAGCAGTATGGCCTTGCCATCGAGCCGATCCACTATCGCGGCGAAGCCCCGATGTGGACGGGCATGCTGGAAGGTACGCTCGATGTGGCCATGGGCAGCTACACGGCAGCGCAATCGGTTTTGCAGAGCGACCGTGGCACCGTGTTCGCGGTGCATTCGAAGAAGGTCGACGCCATCCCCGATATCAAGACCCTCCCCGAGCAGGGCGCGACGTCGAAATTCTTCACCGTTAGCGGCTTCTCCGGCTGGGCCGTGCCGAAGGCGACACCGCAACCGGTCGTCGACCGCCTGGCGGAGCTTTGCGTCGCTGCCAACAACGATCCGAAGGTGAAGGAGGTTCTCAATACGTTCGTGCTCGAACCCGCGATCGGCTTCAAGGAAACCAACGCCCTATATCAGCGCGAGCTGCCGATCTGGATCGAGAGCGCGCGGTCGCTCGGCCTCGAGCCCTCCTGAACCGCGAGACAAGACGCCCTTCGCGGCGCAGCATCCGACCAAAGCCTAGTGCCGGAAACGTATTTTCCCGCTATAATTGTGGGACGCTGCCGGGAAGGTCTCACCGGCGCGGACGAGAAAGGCCGATCCCATGACACCGGATGGCGTTGCCGTAGCCGTCATGATCATCCTGCTCTTTCCGATGGGCTATTTCACGTTGGCGTCTCCGGCCTTCCTGCTGGTGAAGCTGGATATCCAGCCCGTCGCCCAGCTTTTGCGCGGAATGTTCAATGCGCATTTTCTGGTGATGCGCGTTGCCGGACTCATCGGAGCGGTCGCTTTCCTGCTCGACGGTCGTCTGGTCGCAGCGATGGGCGTCGGCCTCCTTGCAGCCTTGGCGATCTACGGACGCCGCTGGTTCATGCAACGGATGGACGAACAGCTCAGCGCCAGGGACGCCGGCGATGCCGAGGCACCGCGCCGGCTACGCCGACTACATTGGAGTGGAATGCTCGGCAATGCGGCGCTGCTCGCCGCTCTCCTGACCAGCATTCCCTATATCGCCATATCGGCGTGAGAGACATCGCGGGCGCGTGACGGTCAACCGTCGTCGTCGCCGAACCTGGCGTTTGCCTAGTGCTCGTCCGCAGCAACCGCGCCCTGTTGCGCCTTGTGGATCGAGGACGGCACCACGCCGAAATACTTCCGGAACACCCGGCTGAAATGCGATGAGCTGGAGAAGCCCCAGGAGAACGCGACGTCGGTGATGGTCTTGCCGGCGTGGGCCTCGAGCTCCTGGCGGCAATTCTGAAGACGTGCCTGCCAGATGTAGTCGCTCACCGTGGTGCCGCGCTCCGAGAACAGCATGTGCAGATAACGCTTGGAGCAGCCGAGCTCGGCGGAGATCTGGTCGATGCACAGATCCGGATCACGCAAATGCTCGCGGATGAAGAACTGCGCCCGCACATAGGTCGCTTCGGGCCCGACGCGATCCAGCATCGTGTCGGCCTCGCGCAGCGGCAGCAGCAAGAGGTCGATCAGCGAATCGGCGACGCCGACCGCACTGTTCGCCGACAGCTTGGCCGCCTCGTCGAAGGTCGCATGGACGAAATCATGGGCGATCCGCCCGGTCCCGGTGCGTGAGGTCAATTTGCAGGCGGGCATTCGCTGCGACGGGAACCCGCGGTCGCGCAGCAGCGCTTTCGGCACGATCACCACGTCGTGGCGCGTGAAAGCAGGGCTGATGATCGAATGCGGACAGGAGACGTCATAGGCGATGATGTCGCCCGGGTTCAGCTCGATGTGACGGCCTTCCTGCTCGAAATAGGACACACCGTAGGTCTGGAAGTGGATCTTGATATAGGGGTGTTCGTTGGCCTTGGCGCGCGCCAGGGTGTGCGCGATGCGATGCTGGCTGACCTCGATCTGGCAGAGCTTCAGACGCGAGACGCTGGTGTAGTCGATGCGGCCTTCAAGCGAAGACGCTTCCAGCGGATCGACGTCGAAATGTCCACACAGGCTGGTCAGCCCGTCGATCCAGCTTTGGATCTGACGTTTCGGCGTCATGCCCGTCGTCGAGAGCGTGTGAATTGTGTCGGACATTAATCCAGCCACTGGTTTGATCCGGAAATTTGACGCGAATCGCGAGCCGCGCTGCCGGAGCCCTGAACCGTGATTGCGTGACGTTTACCTCGATTTTGAGCGATCTTCCAGAACGAGCGCCATCGTTCCATTGCCACCCTTGTAAGTTAATCCTCCGCCTTAGTTGCAGCGCCGTCAAGGGGAACCTGAGCGTTGATGGCGCTCCCAACGCGTTGCAGAAGCCGCTGAATTCGCTACTGCAAAATCAAAAACTTCCTACCCGTGCGCTGTCAAGCAAACCAGCTTCTCTCTTGGGCAAGTTTCCCGATAACGAAGTCGTTAGGGATTGTATCAGGAACAACAAGAACGGGCCGCTCCGCACGTGGACCCGTGGCTCTCATCAGGAGGAGGAAACACCACAGCATCGTTTCTGGTCCCAATCGTGACCGCCCTGCACGAGCAGACGCCGGACGAAAAGCCCGGCGATTAAGCAATGCTTCGGAAACAATAAACGAGACCAATGGAGGAATGACTATGCGCAAGGTACTACTCGCGGCCTATCTTGGCTCCGCGGCGGCTCTCGCCGTCGGCAGCGCCTCGGCCAACGACGAAGTGCTCAAGATGTCGCAGAACCCGAAAGACTGGGTGATGCCGACGGGCGACTACGCCAACACCCGCTATTCCAAGCTGAACCAGATCAACGCACAAAACGTAGGCAAGCTCCAGGTCGCCTGGACCTTCTCGACCGGCGTGCTGCGCGGCCACGAAGGCGGGCCGCTGATCATCGGCAACATGATGTACGTCCACACGCCGTTCCCGAACAAGGTCTACGCTATTGACCTTTCGAACGAGAACAAGATCGTCTGGAAGTACGAGCCGAAGCAGGATCCGAACGTCATCCCGGTGATGTGCTGCGACACGGTCAACCGCGGCTTGGCCTATGGCGACGGCAAGATCTTCCTGCATCAGGCCGACACCACGCTCGTCGCGCTCGATGCCAAGAGCGGTCAGGTGGCATGGACCGCGAAGAACGGCGACGCCAGCAAGGGCGAGACCGGTACTTCGGCCCCCATGGTCGTCAAGGACAAGGTGCTGATCGGCATCTCCGGCGGTGAGTTCGGTGTCCAAGCCCATATGACCGCCTACGACATCAAGACGGGCAAGCTGGCTTGGCGCGGCTACTCCGAAGGACCGGATGATCAAATCCTGGTCGACGCAGAGAAGACCACCGCGCTCGGCAAGCCGATCGGCAAGGACTCCAGCCTCAAGACCTGGCAAGGCGATCAGTGGAAGATCGGCGGCGGCGCCACCTGGGGCTGGATCTCGTACGATCCCGAGCTGAACCTCGTCTACTACGGATCGGGCAATCCCTCGACCTGGAATCCGAAGCAGCGTCCCGGCGACAACAAATGGTCGATGACGATCTGGGCTCGCAACCCTGACACCGGCCAGGCCAAGTGGGTTTATCAGATGACGCCCCACGACGAGTGGGACTATGACGGCGTCAACGAGATGATCCTCTCGGACCAGGCCATCAACGGCCAGCCGCGCAAGCTGCTGACGCACTTCGATCGTAACGGCCTCGGCTACACGCTCGATCGTGCCACCGGTGAGCTCCTGGTCGCCGAGAAGTACGATCCGAAGGTGAACTGGACCTCCGGCGTCGACATGGACAAGAACTCGGCGACCTACGGCCGTCCGAAGGTGCTCGACACCGCTTCGACCGACAAGGCGGGCGAGGACCACAACGTGAAGGGCATCTGCCCGGCCGCGCTCGGCACCAAGGACGAGCAGCCGGCAGCCTACTCGCCAGACACGCAGCTGTTCTACGTTCCGACCAACCACGTCTGCATGGACTACGAACCGTTCAAGGTGAGCTACACCGCGGGCCAGCCCTATGTGGGCGCGACGCTCTCGATGTATCCGCCGCAGGGTGAAACCCACATGGGTAACTTCATCGCCTGGGACGGCAAGACCGGCAAGATCGTCTGGTCGAACAAGGAGCAGTTCTCGGTCTGGTCAGGCGCGCTCGCAACCGCAGGCAACGTGGTGTTCTACGGAACGCTCGAAGGCTACCTGAAGGCAGTCGACGCCAAGACCGGCAAGGAGCTCTACAAGTTCAAGACTCCTTCCGGCATCATCGGCAACGTCACCACCTATGAGAACGGCGGCAAGCAGTATATCGCAGTGCTCTCCGGCGTGGGCGGCTGGGCCGGCATCGGTCTGGCGGCAGGCCTGACCGATCCGACCGCCGGTCTCGGCGCAGTTGGTGGCTACGCGGCGCTCAGCAACTACACCGCACTCGGCGGCACGCTGACCGTGTTCTCGCTGCCCAACTAGGCCTCTCAGCATCGCTCCGGCGCGTGGATCAACTCCACGCGCCGGCTCGTCTCACCGAATGCCTTCTGAGGAAAATCTCTTGCGTAAAATCTGCTCTGCCATTGCTGCGATGTTCTTGGTCGCGTCCGGGGGAATTGCCGTCGCGGACGGCTCAGGCGACCCGACCGCCGTCAAGCAGAACGAAACCGGCGAATGGTCCGACAAGGAAGGCAACCCAACCTATAAGGTCACTGACGGATCCGTCGACTGGTACACCTATTCCGGATACCGCCGCTATCACTCGGACTGCCATGTGTGTCACGGCCCGGATGGCATGGGCTCGACCTACGCCCCGGCGCTGAAGGATTCGCTAAAGACGATGAGCTATGCCGATTTTCTCGGCGTCGTCGCCTCCGGCCGCAAGAACATCTCGACTGCCGCAGAGAACGTGATGCCGGCCTTCGGCGATAACCCGAACGTCGCCTGCTACATGGACGATCTCTACGTCTATCTGCGCGCCCGCTCCAACGAGGCCTGGGGCCGCACCAGACCTGGCAAGCACGAGGACAAGAACGACGCCTATACCAAGAACGAAGATTCGTGCATGGGCAAGAAGTGAACGTGCGGAGCCCGACCAAGACCTGCTTCTTGGCGCCCTGCCGGAATTTGAGGAGTTTAAGATGAAGACACGTGCCGCCGTCGCTTTCGAAGCCAAGAAGCCGCTCGAGATCGTCGAAGTCGATCTGGAAGGACCGAAGGTCGGCGAAGTCCTGGTCGAGATCAAGGCGACGGGCATCTGCCATACCGACGCCTACACACTCGACGGCTTCGACAGCGAAGGAATCTTCCCGTCGATCCTGGGCCATGAGGGCGCGGGCATCATCCGCGAGATCGGCCCTGGCGTGACCTCGGTGAAGCCGGGCGACCATGTTATCCCGCTCTACACGCCGGAATGCCGGCAATGCAAAAGCTGCCTCAGCCAGAAGACCAATCTTTGCACCGCGATCCGCGCGACGCAGGGCAAAGGCGTGATGCCCGACGGCACCAGCCGCTTCTCCTACAAGGGCAAGCCGATCTACCACTACATGGGCTGCTCGACCTTCTCGAACTTCACCGTGCTGCCGGAGATCGCGGTCGCCAAGATCCGCGAGGACGCGCCGTTCGACAAGAGCTGCTACATCGGCTGCGGTGTCACCACCGGCGTCGGTGCCGTCGTCAACACCGCCAAGGTCGAACCGGGCTCCAACGTGGTCGTGTTCGGCCTCGGCGGCATCGGCCTGAACGTGATCCAGGGCGCCAAGATGGCTGGCGCAGACAAGATCATCGGCGTCGACATCAACGACTCCAAGGAGGAATGGGGACGCCGGTTCGGCATGACCGATTTCGTCAATCCCAAGAAGATCACGGGCGACATCGTCCCGCATCTCGTGACCCTGACGGACGGAGGCGCCGACTACACCTTCGACTGCACCGGCAATACCACAGTGATGCGCCAGGCGCTGGAAGCCTGCCATCGTGGCTGGGGCACCTCGATCATCATCGGCGTTGCCGAATCCGGCAAGGAGATCGCGACCCGCCCGTTCCAGCTCGTCACCGGGCGAAACTGGCGCGGCACCGCCTTCGGCGGCGCGCGGGGCCGCACCGACGTGCCGAAGATTGTCGACTGGTACATGAACGGAAAGATCCAGATCGACCCGATGATTACCCACACGCTCAAGCTCGAAGACATCAACAAGGGCTTCGACCTGATGCATGAGGGCAAATCGATCCGTTCAGTCGTCGTGTTCTAGCTCGAAAAGCGTCACCCCAAGGAGGATCGACCCATGACTGTTGCACTCCATCCCTCGATCGATAACGGCATCAAACAGGGCAGCGGCAGCTTCGCCGGCGGCACGCTCGCATGTAAATGCAGCGACCATCAGGTCAAGGTCGCCGTCAAGGGCGACATCGCGCATAACCATGCCTGTGGCTGCACCAAGTGCTGGAAACCGCAGGGCGCGAATTTCTCCGTCGTCGCCGTGGTACCCCGCCAGAACGTCACCGTGCTCGAGAACGGCGACAAGCTCCAGATCGTCGATCCGTCGGCGGTGATCCAGCGCTACGCCTGCAAGGCCTGTGGCACGCACATGTATGGCCGCATCGAGAACAAGGGTCACCCGTTCTACGGCCTCGACTTCATCCACCCCGAATTGTTCCAGGAACAGGGTTCGCAGGCGCCGCAATTCGCTGCCTTCGTCTCGTCGGTGATCGAATCGGGCGTGAAGCCGGAGCAGATGGGCGGAATACGGGCTCGGTTCAAGGAGCTTGGTCTCGAGCCCTATGACTGCCTGTCGCCGGCGCTGATGGACGCCATCGCGACCCACGTGGCGAAGGCCAAGGCTGCCTGAGCCAAGGCCGCCTGACGTTTGCCGCGCCCCGTTCGCTCGCTGGTTCCACCACACCCAGCGAGCGGACGGAGCCGGCCGGGACAATCGCGGCGATGCCGCCGCTTCTCGACTGCACCTGTGTGGGGACCGTCAACTCCCTCAGTCCTGGTCTCTGAATGACTGCGCAGGGCCGCCGGCTTCCTGCTTGAAGTCCGCGGCGCCTGCGTTTCTCCCTCCCTCGACTGAGGCATCCTGCTTCGTCCGCACAGGTCTTCTGGCGGACGAAGCTTTTTTTCATTGTGCCCATGTGCAGAGGCGCGCGGCGTGATGCGGCGCCCTGCTTTTGACAAACCTTCGTTGCAATCTTTTCCCATCGAGAACAGCTGACGAGAGAACACTTGGCTGTGAATGCTACCGAAGCGATCCTTGCTAGATCGCGACGTGACGATGCCGCGCGAATTCAATAATCAAGAACACGACGGGAGGTATCGAACACATCCGGACATGACATTGGCATTCCTGAGTCCTGCCGGGATCTGCCCGCGCGGGATGACCGCTGGAATGCGACGCCGCGCAGCGGACATTGCTCCGACCGGCATCTGGAAAATCTGAAATCAACAAGCTTATGAAGAGCGAGGGACGATCATGATCAAGGTGAAGATCAACGGCCAGGAACAGAGCTGGGACGGCGACCCGGATCTCCCGCTACTCTGGTTTCTGCGCGACGAGGCCGGGCTGACCGGCACCAAATTCGGCTGTGGCCAGGCCCTGTGCGGCGCCTGCACCGTCATCGTCGACAAGGAAGCCGTGCGCGCCTGCATCACGTCGATCAACGACGTCGCCGGCCGCGAGATCACGACGATCGAGGGACTGCATCCGAACGGCGATCACCCGGTGCAGAAGGCCTGGCGGCAGGTCAACGTTCCCCAATGCGGCTTCTGCCAGGCAGGCCAGATCATGCAGGCGGCCGCGCTGCTAATGGACAATCCAAAGCCGTCGCACGACCAGATCCGCGAAGCGATGTCCGGCAACATCTGCCGCTGCGGCTGCTACCAGCGCATCGAGAATGCGGTCCATCTCGCATCGACGGGAGTGTGACATGAATTTCATCGACAATCCCAGGAAGCTTCGTGGCTTCGAGAAGAACATCAGGGTCGAAAAGGTTTCGCGCCGCAGCATCCTGAAGGGGCTCGGCATCACCGGCGGCTTCGTGCTCGCGGCGCCCGTGATGTCGCGCCAGGCGTTCGCCTACGAGACCGGCGCCGGCAAGATGCCGCACGGCGTCGTGGTCGATCCGCGCGTGTTCGTCGCGGTCGCACCCGACGGCACCGTCACCATCCTCGCCCACCGCGCCGAGATGGGCACGGGCGTGCGCACCAGCCTGCCGCTGATCGTGGCCGAGGAGATGGAAGCCGACTGGTCGCGGGTCAAGGTGGAGCAGGCCCATGGCGACGAGGTCAAGTTCGGCAACCAGGACACCGACGGCTCGCGCAGCACGCGGCATTATTTGATGCCGATGCGCCAGATCGGTGCCTCCGCCCGCACCATGCTCGAGCAGGCCGCAGCGAAACGCTGGGGCGTGCCGGCAACCGAGGTCAAGGCCGTCAATCATGAGGTCGTCCACAGCGCGACGAGCCGCAAGCTCGGCTTCGGCGAGCTCGCAGCCGATGCTGCCAAGGAATCGGTGCCGAGCATCGAAGGGCTCAAGCTGAAGGACCCCAAGGACTTCCGCTATCTCGGCAAAGGCCAGATCGGCATCGTCGATCTCCACGACATTACGACTGGCAAGGCGCGTTACGGCGCCGACGTGCGGCTGCCAGGCATGAAGTATGCAGTGATCGCGCGCCCGCCGGTGACCGGCGGCAAGCTGGTCAAGTTCGATCCGGACGCGGCGTTGAAGGTCCCCGGCGTCGAGAAGGTGATGCAGGTGCGCGGATGGCCGTGGCCGTCGAAATTCCAGCCGCTCGGCGGTGTTGCCGTGATCGCGCGCAACACCGGCGCGGCGATCAAGGGCCGCGACGCGCTGAAGCTGACCTGGGACGACGGCGCCAACGGCAAATACGATTCCGTCGCCTACCGCAAAGAGCTCGAGGAGGCCTCGCGCAAGCCGGGGCTCGTCGTGCGCCAGGAAGGCGACGCCGAGGCCGCTCTGAAGGGCGCCGACAAGGTCGTCGTCGGCGAATATTATCTGCCGCACCTTGCCCATGTCAGCATGGAGCCGCCGGTGGCTGTCGCCGACGTCAAGGGTGACAAGGCGGAGATCTGGGCGCCGGTGCAGAGCCCGGGCGGCACGCGCGAGGACGTTGCGAAGACGCTCGGCATTCCCGAGGGCAATGTCACGGTCAACGTCACGCTGCTCGGCGGCGGCTTCGGCCGCAAGTCGAAATGCGACTTCGCACTCGAGGCCGCGCTGCTGTCCAAGGAGCTCGGCGTGCCCGTGAAGGTGCAATGGACGCGCGAGGACGACGTCCGTCACGATTTCCTGCACACGGTCTCCGTGGAACGGATCGAGGCAGGGCTCGACAAGAGCGGCAAGGTGATCGCCTGGCGCCATCGCAGCGTGGCCCCAAGCATCGCCTCGACGTTCGCGGCGGGTGCAAAGCATGAGGCGCCCTTCGAGCTCGGCATGGGCCTCGTCGACATGCCCTTCGAGATCGCCAACATCTCCTGCGAGAACCCGGAGGCCGCGGCGTTCACCCGCATCGGCTGGTTCCGCTCGGTCTCGAACATCCCGCGCGCCTTCGCGGTGCAGTCGATGGTGGGTGAGATCGCCCATGCAACCGGCCGCGACCAGAAGGAGACGCTGCTCGCGCTGATCGGCAGCCCGCGCATCGTCAAGCCTGCTGTGAAGGACATGTGGAACTATGGCGAGCCAATGGACAGCTATCCGATCGACACCGCGCGCCTGCGCAAGGTGGTCGAGCTGGTCGCCGAGAAGGGCGAATGGGGCCGTCAAATGCCGAAGGGCCATGGCCTCGGCATCGCCGTGCACCGGAGCTTCGTCAGCTATATCGCGACCATCGTCGAGGTGGCCGTCGACGACAAGGGCAAGCTGACGGTGCCGCGGGTGGACACCGCCATCGACTGCGGCACCTATGTCAATCCCGAGCGCATCGCCTCGCAGATCGAGGGCGCGGCGATCATGGGGCTGAGTCTCGCCAAATACGGCGAGATCACCTTCAAGGACGGCAAGGTGCAGCAGAAGAACTTCGACGACTTCCAGGTCCTCAGGATCGACGAATCCCCTGCGGTGACCAACGTCTACATCGTGCCGCCAGGACCCGACACGCCGCCGAGCGGCGTCGGCGAGCCCGGCGTCCCGCCATTCGCGCCGGCGCTGATGAACGCCATCTTCGCCGCGACCGGAAAGCGCATCCGCAGCCTTCCGCTCGGCAAGCAATTGGAAGCGTAAAGGCGGGAACACAAGGCGGCCTCGCGCCGTTTGCATCGATCTGACAGGAGCAGATCGATGACCCATATCTCAAAGGCGCTCGCAGTCTCGTTGCTGTCGAGCGCCTTTCTTTTGACGGCCACTGGCGCGTTCGCCCAGAGCAACACAACCCCGCCGACGACCGCGACGCGCCCCAGCACGCCGGACCAGAACTCTGTGCCCAACGCCAATGCCCCGCCGCCCTCGACCACCCAGACCACCGGGCAGCACAATCCAGATCCCAAGGTTCGCGAGATGAACCAGAAGGAGAAGGACAAGGTCGAGCGCGAGGGGAAGTAGCGATCTGCGCATCGGCGTTTTGACGTCGTGACTATCGGCTCTACTTCTTCGCCGAAGCGCATCGATGTGCCCTCTCCACTTGCGGGAGAGGGCAGCGACGCCGGTTGCCACGATCACGCTTGGCTGAGGGGATGCCTGCGCGAGTCTCGCACATTGTGATGCGCGGATAGAACCCCTCATCCGGCGCTTCGCGCCACCTTCTCCCGCAAGGGGAGAAGGGAAGCCGCCGACGCAAAATGCGGCGGACGTTGCCGTCCGCCGCATTTGCCCCCTGATACTCCGCTTCTTTCGATCCGCCAGCGGAGCTTACTTCTTCAGCGCGAACACCCAGATCACGCCGCCCTGCGGCACGTTGGCTTCGATGCCGATATTGTTGGTCACGAGTGCATCCTGGATGCGCTGCGCATCCACGCCCCATCCCGACTGAATCGCGATGTATTGCGTGCCGTCGATCTCATAGGACACCGGCATGCCCATGATGCCGGAGTTGGTCTTCTGCTCCCACAGCAGCTCGCCGGATTTCGCGTTGAAGGCGCGGAAGTTGCGGTCGTTGGTGCCACCCACGAAGACGAGATCGCCCGCGGTCGCCGTCACCGAGCCGAACAGCTGCGATTTCGGGAAGTTGTGTTGCCACATCTTCTTGCCCGTCACGGGATCCCAGGCCTGGAGCTCGCCGAAATGATCCGCCCCGGGCTTCGTCTTCAGCCCGATGTCCTCCGGCTTGGTGCCGAGCCAGAGCTCGCCGGGCTTGAGCGGAACCTTCTCGCCGGTGAACCCGCCGCAGAAATTCTCGTTGGCGGGCACGTAGACGAGGCCGGTCTTCTGGCTGTAGGCCGCCGACGGCCAATCCTTGCCGCCCCACAGTGACGGACAGAACTCCACGCGCTTGCCGACCATCGGCTTGTGCGCGGGGTCGACGATCGGCCTGCCGCTCTCGGCGTCGATGCCTTTCCAGACGTCGGTGGAGACGAACGGCCAGCCGGCAACGTAGTTGATCTTGGTCGGCGTGCGCTCGAGTATCCAGAAGATCGCATCGCGTCCCGGATGGACCAGGCTCTTGATGTTGCGGCCGTCGCGTTGCAGGTCGATCAACATCGGCGCTTCGACCTCGTCCCAATCCCAGGAATCGTTCTGGTGATACTGGTGATAGGTCTTGATCTTGCCGGTGTTCGGATCGAGCGCGAGCACCGAGGAAGTATAGAGATTGTCGCCGGGATGCATCTCGCCGGGCCACGGCGCGGCGTTGCCGACACCCCAATAGATCGTCTTGGTGTCCTTGTCGTAATTGCCGGTCATCCAGGCCGAGCCGCCGCCGTTCTTCCAGTCCTCGCCCTGCCAGGTGTCGTGGCCGGGTTCGCCTTCGCCCGGAATGGTATAGGTCCGCCACAGCTCCTTGCCGTCCTTGGCATCATAGGCGGCGACATAGCCGCGCACGCCGAACTCGCCGCCGGAGCCGCCGACGATGACCTTGCCGTCGACGATCAGCGGCATCAGGGTCATGTACTGGCCCTTCTTGTAGTCCTGCACCTTGGTGTCCCAGACTACCTTGCCGGTCTTGGCGTCGAGCGCGACGACATGGTCGTCGGTGGTGGCGAGATAGAGCTTGTCCTCCCAGAGTCCGACGCCGCGGCTGGTCGGATGCAACTGAAACAGGTCGTCGGGGAGCTGCCGCTTGTAGCGCCAATATTCGTCGCCAGTCTTGGCGTTCAGCGCGATCACCTGCCCCATCGGGGTTGCCACGAACATCACACCGTTGTTGACGATCGGCGGCGCCTCGTGGCCTTCGACCACGCCGGTCGCGAAGGTCCAGACCGGCGTCAAGTTCTTCACGTTCGAGGTGTTGATCTGGTCGAGCGGGCTGTAGCCCTGCCCATCATAGGTGCGCCGGTAGAGCATCCAGTTGGCGGGCTCCGGGTTTTCCAACCGCTGCGCGGTGACCGGCGCGTAGTTCTCGATCGGGCCTGATACGGCGGCGGTCGAGGCAAGAGTCGATGCAAGACACGTGAAGGCGACGAAGCCGGACAGTAACCACTGCTTCCTGGTCATGGCGTTCCCCTTTTCATCCGTTTTGAATTCTTGTTTTGAATTCTTGTCGTTCGTCCCGTCGTCCACCCATCGGCGGATGCGGTCTCTCATGACGCGGGCACAACCCGCACGCCCATCATCCCGGCTGCGCGCCACCTACCTTTCCGACGAAGTTTCCGGCGACGCTGAGCGAGCCGTCAGCCAGCGCCAGCGGCAGCGCAGCGAGCCGTCGCGGCGCCGGCCCGAACACGACCTGCGCGCCCGCGCGAGGATCGTATTCGGAGTTGTGGCACATGCATTTGAGCACTTCCTTGTCGCCGACATCGCTCTTCACCCACGCCGTGACAGGACAGCCGGCATGCGAGCAGATTGCCGAATAGGCGAGGATGCCGTCGACAGCGCGCGCTTTCGTCTGCTCGTCGAGCTCGGCGGGGTCGAGGCGGATGATCAGAATCTCGTTGAGGCGCGAGGCGCTGCGTACGACCGATGTCTTTGGATCTTTCGGCCAGGCATGCACCGGCGGTCCGCCGGCCGACAGATCGGCCGCGGTGACGGGCTTTCCCTCCTGATCGCCTTCGGAGAATACGAGCAGATCGCCCTTCTGAGGCCGCTCGTCGGAGCCGGGCGCATCCTCGCCCGCGTGCACCTGCGTGGAACAGGCGAGGCACGCCGTCGTGGCCAGCGCGCTCATCAACAGCGCCCGCCGGGTTTGCTCCGTGCACGCGTCAGCTTCGGATTCCGCTGTGTTGTCGGAGGATGAAGAGGATGTGTTGAACGATGCACGCGACATGTCCACAAGCAGGCGCTGGAACTCTGCCGAAAAAAAGGCAAAGATTTTTTCCCGCAGTGCATCACACGGTTATGCTCGCATTGATTGAACGCGAACACGCGCATTTACGCGCATTTTTCTAATTGCAACGTCACGCTACGCGACCGGCATGATGATTTTGCAGATCAGGTCAATGCTGTCGGTATTGGTGCAAATGCGCCGACGCTCGGCGCGACCGTAGCGCCATCAATGCGGCTTGCGCATTTCTCAGGCAGGCATTTTGTATTCTAGGAACGGAGCACGTGACGCGGCGCGGCGATACGACCGGCCAAGGTGGCCGACGCCATCTCAAAGCTGTCGGCGATGCGGCGCGCCCTGTCGATGAATAGCGCGGCGGCCGGCGGCGGGCAGACCTCGCGCGCAGTCTGTTCGAACAAATCGAGCCAGCGATCGAAATGATGGCCAGCCAGGCTCAGCGGCATATGCGCCCGCATCGGCGAGCCGTGATAGCGGCCGCTCATCAGCACGACCGACGACCAGAAATCCCGGAGCTTGGCCAGATGCTCGTCCCAATTCTGCACGATCGCGAACACCGGTCCCAGCAGCGCATCCTCACGGACGCGGCCATAGAAACGGGTGACGAGTTCCCCGATCATCTCTTCGGTGATCCCGGTGCGCTCGATCGCATCCTGGGTCAGCAAGTTCCGCCGCGCGGCCGCAGCCTCGCGCTCGGCTTTCAGTCGATCCGACATATTTGTTTCGTCCGTTTTGTCTTCACCCTCTCCCTTTGTGGGAGAGGGTGGCTCGCCGCGAAGCGGCGAGACGGGTGAGGGGTTCTCTCCGGGTATTCCTCACGCATTTGGGCTCGCGGACCCAACCCCTCATCCGGCGCTTCGCGCCACCTTCTCCCACAAGGGGAGAAGGAAGAACGCATCCGCCCATTTTGCCGCAAGTCCCTGCACCCGTCTTTGTCGCAACGCAAATAACGGGGTCAGGCGCTGTAGGTGTAAAAGCCCTGCCCCGTCTTGCGGCCGAGATGGCCGGCGTCGACCATTTCCTTGAGCAAGGGGGCCGGACGGTATTTGGGGTCGTTGAAGCCTTTGTAAAAGACCTCCATCACCGACAACATGGTGTCGAGCCCGACGAGATCGGCGAGCGCCAACGGTCCGATCGGATGGTTGCAGCCGAGCTTCATGCCGGCATCGATCTCTTCCGCCGTCGCGATCCCCTCCTGCAGCGCGAAGATCGCCTCGTTGATCATCGGGCAAAGGATGCGGTTGACGGCAAAGCCCGGGCTGTTCTTGGCCGTGATCGCTACCTTGCCGACGCGCTTGGCGAAATCGAGCGCCTTGGCGTGGGTGTCGTCCGAGGTCTGCAAGCCGCGGATGAGCTCCAGCAGCGCCATGACCGGAACCGGGTTGAAGAAGTGCATGCCGATGAAGCGGTCGGGGCGGTCGGTCGCTGCGGCGAGCTTCGTGATCGAGATCGACGAGGTGTTGGTGGCGAGCAGTGTGCGCGGCGACAGCGTCGCACAGAGATCCTTCAGGATCTTGACCTTGAGTTCCTCGTTCTCGGTGGCGGCCTCGATGACGAGATCGCAATCGACGAGCTTGGCGCGGTCGGTGGTGCCGGTGATGCGCTTGAGCGTGGCGTCGCGATCGCCCGCCGACATCCTCTCCTTCTTGACCAGGCGCTCGAGGCTGCCGCCGACCGTCGAAATCCCGCGGTTTACCGCCGCATCGGAAATATCAACCATCACGACCGAAAGCCCGGCCGCGGCACAAATCTGCGCGATGCCGTTCCCCATGGTGCCTGCCCCGATGATACCAACGGTTTGGATCATTGCCTCAAATCCTTCATCCTTGCGGACGTGCCATACCGGCCCGCCCCTTTGTTCCTGCATCAGGGTCTAGCACCGCCCCTGGGCGGGTGCGACCTGATCCTCTCCCTTCCTTAAAGCATCCAAGGCGGGAATAAAGCCGCCTTTCGGCTGCCAAACGGCGTGATTTGGTGTCCCGGCCTGTTTGGCCCGGCCTATCTGCGGCATCCCGTCCCCGCAGGGCGCGAGGGTGCAGGGAGCACCGGGCTCGAGGCGGTAGCGGCTTAACCGAGACGAAGCACCTTGCCCGGATTCATGATGTTCTTGGGATCGAGCGCCCGCTTGATCGTGCGCATGATGTCGAGCTCGGTCCGGGAACGGTAGTGCTGGAGCTCGTCGAGCTTCTCGATGCCGATGCCATGTTCCGCCGAGATCGAGCCGCCCATGGAGGTGACGAGGTCGTTGACGGCCCGTGTGATCGCCGCGGAATACTGGGAGAGCGTATCGCGGTCCATGCCCTTCGGGCCCATGAAGGAGAAGTGCACATTGCCGTCTCCGATGTGGCCGAGCGGATAGGGGCGGATCGTCGGCAGGATGGCGAGCACGGCCTCGAGACCGTTGTCGATAAACTCGGGAATCCTGGAGACCGCAACCGACACGTCGTAGCTCAAGCCCGGACCTTCGGTGCGCGATGCCTCGGCGACGCTCTCGCGAATCCGCCACATGTTGCGCGACTGCGCTTCGGTTTGCCCGATCACAGCATCCAGCACCCGGCCCGCCTCGAGTTGATCGGCCAGGAACAGCTCCATCCTGTCCGACATGCCCGTGCCTCCGTCCTGCCGTGGCCGGGCCGACGACCATTCGAGAAGGAGATACCATTCGGTCTCGGCCTTGAGAGGATCCTGGGTGCCGGGAATGTGGCGCAGCACCATGTCGGTGCACGCACGGCTAATGAGCTCACAGGAGCCGACATTGTCATCGGAAGCGGCATGCGCTTCCGACAGAAGGTCGATGGCTGCCTTGGGATCGCGAATTGCGAGCCATGCCGTGCACACGTCTTTCGGCGCCGGCCAGAGTTTCAGCACCGCCTTGGTGATGATGCCGAGCGTCCCTTCGGCGCCCATGAACAGATGCTTGAGGTCATAGCCGGTGTTGTCCTTCTTGAGTGCGCGCAGGCCGTCCCAGACATCGCCGTTAGCCAGCACGACCTCGAGACCCAACACCAGATTTCGCGCATTGCCATAGCGCAGCACCTGCACGCCGCCGGCATTGGTGGACAGATTGCCTCCGATCATGCACGAGCCCTGAGCACCCAGGCTGAGCGGAAAGAGGCGGTCGTGGCGCGCGGCTGTGTCCTGAAGCGTCTCTAGGATGCAGCCTGCCTCCACGGTCATGGCATAGCCGACGGGATCGACATTCAGCACCTGGTTCATGCGACCGAGCGACAGCACGATGCCGCGGTGCATGGGCCACGGCGTGGCGCCGCCCATCAACCCGGTGTTGCCACCTTGCGGAACGATGGCAATGCCGTTGTCGTAGCAGAGCTTGACGACAGCGGAGACTTCCGCGGTGCTGGCCGGACGCACGACCGCCGCGGCCTGCCCCGCCAGTTCGCCGCGCCAGTCGGTCACGAAGGGCCGCTTGTCGTGCTCGTCCAGGATCAGACTTTTGTCGCCGACGATGGCCCGCAAGCGGTCGAGAACGGCTGAGGTCACGGGCGCGGTTGGAATCGAGGGAGCGGTGGGAAGGGTTGCACCCGGCATGTGTTCCTCGCTTTTCGGCCGTTCAGTGCCCTGGGGCGCACCGGCCTTCATTCTTGTTTTCATTCTGGGCAGTGGTGCGACGACCCTAGCATAGGGGTCGCGCTTGCGGGAACGCCCCCGGCAGTAAGTCTCGTGCGGATTTGCCTGGAATGCTGAATGCAGGCGCACTTCCGCCGAGGTCCCGCATACCCTACTGTGCCCCGATCAAATTCGGATTGGAGCTCATGAGCCGTTTCTGGAGTCCGGTCGTCCACACGCTTTCGCCCTATGTCCCCGGCGAGCAGCCCAGGCAGGACGGCATCGTCAAGCTCAATACCAACGAGAATCCCTACCCGCCCTCGCCGCGCGTGCTGGCGGCGATCGCATCGGCCGCGGAGCGGCTGCGCCTTTATCCCGATCCTCGCGCGACGCGCCTACGCGAGGCGATCGCGGCCCATTGCGATGTGGCGCCCGAGCAAGTGTTCGTCGGCAACGGCTCCGACGAGGTTCTGGCCCACACCTTCCAGGCGCTTCTGAAGCACGATACGCCGCTTCTATTCCCCGACGTCACCTACAGCTTCTACCCCGTCTATTGCGGCCTCTATGGAATAACGCATGACGAGGTGCCGCTCGATGCTGCGATGAGGATCGATATCTCCGACTACCGGCGACCATCGAGTGCCATCCTGCTCTGCAATCCGAACGCTCCGACCGGAATTGCCCTTCAGCGCGACGCAATCGCATCGCTGCTGACCGAACAGCCGGACCGGCTGGTGGTGGTGGACGAGGCTTATGTCGATTTCGGCGCCGAGAGCGCCGTGCCGCTGGTTGCACGCCACGACAATCTGCTGGTCATCCAGACCTTCTCGAAGTCGCGCTCACTCGCTGGCCTACGGGTTGGTTTTGCCATCGGCCAACGACCGTTGATCGAAGCGCTGGAACGGGTGAAGGACAGCTTCAACTCCTATCCCGTCGATTGCCTTGCGATCGCCGGCGCCGTCGCCGCGATCGAGGACGAGGGCTGGTTCAGAGACACCCGTGCTCGTATCATCGCAAGCCGGGAAATCTTGGCCCGCGATCTCAGACAACTCGGCTTCGAGGTGTTGCCGTCGCTCGCCAACTTCGTCTTCGCGCGCCATCGAAGCCGGAGCGGAGCAGGTCTCGCGGCCGCGCTACGCGCGCGTGGCGTTCTGGTCCGTCATTTCGGAAAACCGCGCATCGAGGATTTTCTGCGCATCACGGTCGGAACGGAGGTCGAGTGTGCCCGGCTCGTTGAAGTGCTGCGCAGCTTGATCTGAGCTGACGCACGCATCGCGGTTCGTGCCGCCAAAGGCGCTGCGTGCGGCCGCTCGTCGTCTGTGCTCGTGACGCGCCTCACACAAGCATTCACGGCAGTTTTGTGACATAGACCACATCTGTTTCGTGCCCGAGCTGTTAGCGTCGTGCATATGAAGAAACACATCGCACTCCCCGTGATCCTCACCGCGGTCGGTTCGAGCATCGGCGTCGGCCTGATCAAGAAAGAGTCCGTCGATTTCGGCGCAAGCGATATGCCGATGGACCCCAAGGAATTGGACAAGCTCGGCATGATGCAATTTCCGATCGTGATCGGAGGGGTCGTGCCTGTCGTCAATATCGACGGAGTCAAGCCCGGCCAGATCCGCTTCACCGGCCAGATGCTCGCCGATATCTATCTCGGCAGGCTCAAATCCTGGAACGACCCGGCCATTCGCGCGGTCAACCCCGACATCAGGTTACCGAATGCGCCAATCACGGTGGTTCATCGCACCGACGGATCGGGCACGACGTTCAATTGGTCGAACTACCTGTCCAAGGTCAACCCGCAGTGGAAGGCGAGCGTCGGAGAAGGGACCTCCGTCGAGTGGCCGCTTGGCCTCGGCGGCAAGGGCAATGATGGCGTCGCCTCGCTCGTCAGCCTCGTCCCCGGCGCGATCGGCTATCTCGAATACAGTTACGCACTGCAGCGGCTCGACCGGATCTCCTTCGGTCGAGTGCAGAACAGCGCCGGCAATTTCGTCATTCCCGACGCCGCATCGTTCCAGGCGGCGGCCGCGAGCGCGGACTGGAAGGCGGACAAGGATTTCCATCTCGTGCTCACCAATGCGCCCGGCGAAGACGCCTACCCGATCACGGCCACGACTTTCGTGCTGATGCCGAAGGCGCCCAAATCCGTTGACAGGTCGGCGGCCGCCATCGATTTCGTCCGCTGGTCGCTGGAGAACGGAAAGCCGCAGGCCGAGACGCTCAACTACGTTCCGCTGCCGCCCGCCTTGGTCGAGCAGATCGAGAATTATTGGCAGCAGAGCATTGGGGCATCCCCCACGCTCTCGGCATCGGCCAGCGTCAAGCGGTAATATCAAAGGGAAGCTGCTGCCAGGCAGCCCGCGACTTTGATGTCCGGTCGAATTCGGTTTCCAAACCGGTCCACGCGAGTATTCTGTGACTGGCCTGCTGCCTGGAAACTTTTGCTGCGGCGGCCGGGCCACTGGATACTTGCAGGGAATCAGACGTGACGCAGCTCCGCAGTCCCGGAATTGACGGACCCCAGCCATGGCGGCTGGCGCCGAAGCTCAGGCACGGATGAACGACTTCGCGCGATCCGTCGGCGCCGCATTCACGCTGATCGGCGAGGCCGACGCAGAGCTTCTGGGCATCGTCGGGCTTTCGGTGCGCGTCAGCCTGACCGCCAGCATCCTCGCGCTTCTAATTGGGGCGCCGTTCGGGGCGCTGCTTGCGATCACCCGGTTCCGCGGACGGCAGGTCATCATCGTCCTCACCAATGCCTTGCTTGGCCTTCCGCCGGTCGTGGTCGGGCTCGCGCTCTATCTTCTGCTGTCGCGCTCCGGCCCGCTCGGGGTCGCCGGCCTGTTGTTCACGCCGGCGGCCATGGTGGTCGCGCAGACGCTGCTCGCCACACCGATCGTGGTCGCACTGGTGCACCGGCCGGCGAGCCTGCTGTGGGCGGAGTATGGCGACCTGGCGCGGATCGACGGGCTGTCAACGCTACGCAGCATCGGCTTGCTGTTCGCGCTGGGCCGGACCTCACTGCTGACCGCCTTTCTCGCAGCCTTCGGCCGCGCGATTGCGGAGGTTGGCGCCATCCTCATCGTCGGCGGCAACATCCGCGGCTTCACGCGTACGATGACGACAGCGATCGCGCTGGAGACCAGTAAGGGCGATCTGCCGTTGGCGCTCGGGCTCGGGTTGATCCTGCTCGCACTCAGCGTCGCAGTGTCGACCGTCGCGTTCCTGCTAGTGGGACGCGTTGGGGAAAAATAGCTGCTCGCCCCCGACCTTGTAGCCGGCGATGGCCTCCTGCCCTTTCGAAGAGATCAGCCAGTCGATGAAGGCTTGCCCGTCCCGCGCCTTCACGTTCGCATGCTTGGCCGGATTGACCAGCATGACGCCGTACTGGTTGAACAGCCGCTTGTCGCCTTCGGTCAGGACGGCGAGCTCGCCGCGGTTCTTGAATGACAACCAGGTGCCGCGGTCCGACAGCAGATAGGCGTTCGACGACGACGCCATGTTGAGTGCCGGGCCCATGCCCTGGCCGATCTCGCGATACCAGCCGTCCTTGGCGACACCGAGGTCGATGCCTGCCTCCTTCCACAGCCGCAGTTCGGCCGCGTGCGTGCCGGATTTGTCGCCGCGCGAGATGAACGGCGCCTTCGCGGCCGCGATCTTGCGCAGCGCCTCGGCCACGTCCTTGCCGCCGGCGATCTTCGCGGGATCGCTCTTCGGCCCGACAATGACGAAGTCGTTGTACATCACGTCGAAGCGCTTCACGCCCTCCCCTTCAGACATGAACTTGTCTTCGGCGGGCCTGTCATGGACGAACACGACGTCTGCATCGCCGCGCCGCCCGATGTCGAGTGCCTGGCCCGTGCCGACGGCAACGACCTTCACGTCGATGCCCGCGGCCTTCGAGAACAGCGGCAGCAAGTAACCGAACAGCCCCGACTGTTCCGTCGACGTCGTCGAGGCCACGGTGATGGCGCGCTCCTGCGCGACTGCGATCGTGGACCAGAGCAGAACCGCTGCGAGAGTCAGTATCCTTTTCATGCCTCGTCCTTACACCAGATGCCCGATGTTCCAAACTCTCGATAGAGCTGTACAGGGAACCTCGACAAGCGCCGCAACGCATTTGTCATGATCCCTCGCGGCGCTCCCCTGTGAGGAACGTCCGCTCCGCGCGCAAGTTGTACTGAAATCAACCCAGGAGGAAACCAGATGAAGAAGCTCATTTTGGCATCCGCGTGCATCATGGCGCTGGCGACCGGCGGCGCCTTGGCGCAGACACAGCCCGCCCCAGGCGCATCCGGCCAAGGCGATGTCGGGCCCTCGTCCCGGGGCCCCGCGACCAAGGGCATGACGACCGGCACGTCATCGAACATGCAGAACGAGGCCGCCGACAGCAAGGGCAAGCAGGCTCCGAGCGCCAATAACATGGGCAGCCAGGCCGGCGGCGGCGCGGGCTCCGGCTCCGGCGTGGGAAAGTAGGCCGGTATCGATCGGAAATCTGGAGAGGCGTCAGTCCCTCTCCAGATAGGGCGGGCTGTGCGTAGTCAGCGTCCGAGGTACCTCGAGACGTGGCTTGTCTATCCCTCCGGCTCTTTCAGTCAATCATCTTCGTGCGGCCAAAGCCTGTCATCGCCGATCACGTTCGCCTCCGTCACGCGCGCGTAACGGAGGCGCCGATGTTCTGCAATTGGTCCCACCTACATTGACATCAGTGTGACAGCCGGGGATTTTTACATTGCTGGCGAATCAGCGATGGCCTTAAGCCGAGTACCTCTTGGACAACTCCCAGTGCTTTCGAGACTGATATCGTTGCTGCGCCGCATCCCCACGGTGAAATGGGCGTTCAACCGGCTCCGGCCCGCGCCGCACGGCGGCAGCATCGAAGTCGCGCCTGATGCCGCGGACGCCTCGTCCGGCCTCGTTGCCGACATTTTAGAAGCCGCTCCGGCTCTCGACACCAGCATCAGCGCGGAAACGTCAAACTGCGACGTTGCGGCCGCCGCTTCAGCCACCGAAGACGAGACCGCCAGACCCGACATCGCGGAGAGCCCGTCGGAAGCGCCAGCCGATGTTAGCGGCAGCGACGTTTCATCCCGGGGGACGGCGGCGGAAGTCGAGCCGGTCGTCGTGGAGGAAGCTTCGGTCGCGACCATCGATGTCGAGCTTGCGACGGTCGACGTCCCCGAACTCATCATCAACAGCGATCTATCTCCCGAACTCGCGGCCGACGTTGAGCCCGTTGTCGCGGAGAAGGCCTCGTCTGTCGAGGTCGTGCCGGTTGATGCCCCCGCTCTCGCCATCAACGACGAGCATTTCTCCGCCGTCGACGTGGATACTTGCTCAACTCTCGACGACACGCGTGTCGCGCTTGCCGATCGCGACATCCCGCCGGAGCATGTCCCTGAGGACAGCATTGACAGCGATCCTTCCTCCAGCGCGGCGGAAGTCGTCGCCAGCACGCCCAGCGTCGTCACGGATGTTGCGCCGGAGCCGGCCCTCGAGGCTTCCGCTCCGGAGATCACCAGCGCGCCGAAGATTCGTGCAAGGATCGCAGAACCCGCCGACCGCGCCGCGCTGATCCGACAGCGTTGGGCGGAGACCGGGAGCAGGATGTGGAATCCGCGCGTCCACGGCGCCGGTGATGCCACGCTGAACATCCAGGGAAGCGTCGGGCTGCTGCCGCCCGCGCCTGGCGAGACGATGCCGCGCTACGACAAGCTGGAATTCAGGATGCTCGGCGGACAAATCGTCTGCGAGGGCGTGATCGTCGAAGCACCCGCGCATGCGAGCCAGCGCAGTTTTACGCGGCTCGCGGAGCCGGGGAAACCGGATCGGATCCGCGAACCAATGCGGGAACGCCAGGCCGCTCTCGCCTGACCCCTTATTTCCTGCGACGACCAGCCCATATGATAGGCTAACGCCCTGAATTTGGGAGATCGCATGCCCGCAAAATCATTGCGACTGGTTGTGATTGCCGCCCTCTGCGTCTCGCAGACATCGTTTGCAGAGGCCGGCAAGCTGCCACGCCATGCGCCCGCGACCGATCGGGCGTCATCCTACAAAGCCGACCGCCTCTCCTCTTCGCGCGGAGAGACGATCCTCAACACGCCCGGCCAGACCACCGTGCTGACGCGAGAGGTCCTCGACGACAAGAACGCGACGAGCCTCAAAGATGCCATGCGCTCGACCGCCGGCGTGACGATCGGACGCTAGGCCACTTCGCTCAGGGGATCGAGTAGCCCTTCCAGACCCACTCCAGCGCCGACGGCAGCGTCTGCGCGATCGTGGGCCGGTCGACGTGCTTGGCGTTGCGTACGAACAGAAACTGATAGTGGTAGCCCTTCTCCGCCAGCACCTTGGCCATCAGCGCGTTGGAGAGGGTCCAGTCGTGCATGCCGTCGGGAATCGTGGGGTTCGGATAGAACAGGTCCTGGTCGCCGCCGAAGAACCAGAAGCGGATCGGCTTGGTCGGCGCAGCGACGATCAGCGGCACGCCGGGCGGCTCGGCGGGCGTGAGCACGCCCGCCTTGGAGATGAGATTGGGTGTGGCCGGACCCGTCCATGCGCTGTGATATTCCCAGGCGCCACCGCGCAGCGACGGGTCATGCGGCCATTGCTGGTTGACCATGGTCGGCGAGAACGCCAGCACGCGGTGATAGAGATCGGGATAGAACCACGCCATGGTGAAGGCCGCCACGCCGCTCGAACTCAGCCCCATGGTCGCACGCCCATCTGGATTTTTAGTCAGCCTGACGTCGGCGTTCTTTTCGACCAGCGGCAGCACTTCACGCTCGACGAATTGCGCGTAGGCGCCTGACACCGCGTCATATTCGCGGCCGCGCTGACTGCCCTGCGCGTCCTGCCCGCCATTGCCGATCTGGATCGCGATCATCGGCGGCACGCGGCGCTGCGCGATCAGATTGTCGAGCGTGACGGCGAGATCCTTGTAGGCGTTGGAGCCGCCGTCGCCGACCACGATGAACGGCGCCTCGCTGCCGCGCACATATTGCGCAGGTACATAGACGTCGATGGTGCGCGACCAGACACCGGGATGGCTGGTGGTGACGATCATGTGCGACTTGTCGTCCGGCGCCGTGACGGTCGTCATGATCGAGGAATTGGTGCAACCGGCAAGATCGTCGCGGATCAGACCCGGATTGTAGATGGTGCTCTCCTTCGACGACAACGTGAAGGACTTTGTCGTCCCACGCGGCACGCCCTCTTTCGCTATCGTCTCCGGCGCAGGATTGTGGGTGGGACCGATGATGAAATTGCCCTCGGCATCCGGTGGCGGCAGCGTTCCGTCAGGAAGCTCGGTGGCGCGTGGATAATTGGGATTGGAGGGATCACGTGTCGGAGGCGCCGTCCTGAAGTCGAGACCTGCCGTATCGATGAAGAACGGGCCTGCCTTGTCGGTGGTGTTGGCCCCAGGCGGCGCCACCATGTTCTGGGTGACGCAGGCCGGCTGGGAGAAGGCAATCGAAGTGAAGGAGACGAGGGAAATCAGCGTCCCCGCAAAGACGGAGAATGATTTGGTCATTTGAGCTCCCGGTGCTGACGAGTCTTTCTGGCTCGGCTTGGTGCAAAGTATGACGAGCCGCGTGCGCGCGGTCAAACCCCAGCCGGCCGCGTTGCAGCTATGGCGGCCATGCTCAGAACGGACAGGCACGGTTATTCCGCGCATGCCACGAATTTTTTCAGACATGTGGCCGTTGCTGCCGCACCTCGCACGACGTAGCTTGCCGGCCGGCCGCGCGAAGACCGCGCCGGATCAAGACGACAGGAACAATCTGCAAGAACAATCCCGGGAGACAAACCATGAAGAAGCTCACGGCCGCGCTGTGCGCACTGGCGTTCCTCGCAACCGGCGCGCAGGCGCAGACCGTCAAGGACTTCCTGGCGGTAGTCACCAAGAAATGGACCGCGCCGTTCGAGCCGTTCCAGCTCATCGGCAACATCTACTATGTCGGCACTGACGGCATCGCCGTCTACATCATCAAGACCTCACAAGGCCTGATCCTGATGGATACGGCGCTTCCGGAATCCACCGGCATGATCAAGGACAACATTGCCAAGCTCGGTCTCAAGGTCTCCGACATCAAGATCATCCTCAACACGCACGCGCATTTCGACCACACCGGCGGTTTCGCCGAAATCAAGAAGGAGACCGGCGCTCAGCTGATCGCCGGCGAACGCGACAAGCCGCTGCTGGAAGGCGGCTATTATCCTGGCGACGAGAAGAACGAGGACCTCGCCTTCCCCGCAGTGAAGGTCGATCGCGCCGTGAAGGAAGGCGACAAGATCACGCTTGGCGACACCACGCTGACGGCTCACGCCACCCCCGGCCATTCGCCTGGCTGCACGAGTTGGGAGATGACCGTCAAGGACGGCAATCAGGACCGCGAGGTGCTGTTCTTCTGTAGCGGGACGGTGGCGTTGAACCGGCTGGTCGGCCAGCCGACCCACGCCGGAATCGTCGACGACTACCGTGCGACCTACGCCAAAGTGAAGGCGATGAAGATCGACGTGCTGCTCGGGCCGCATCCGGAGGTCTATGGCATGCAGGCCAAGCGCGCCGAAATGAAGGACGGCGCACCGAACCCATTCGTCAAGCCGGGTGAGCTCGCAACCTACGCGACAACCCTGTCGGAAGATTTCGACAAGCAGCTCGCCAAGCAGACCGCCGCGCTCGAGAAGAAATAGCGATCGTCTCGCGCTATTTTCACCTCTCCTTCTCTCCGGGGGAGAGGTGAAGCCGGCATGCCGGCTCGCACCGCTTTCGGTGCGACAATAGGTTGCGCCGGCGCATATGGTTAGCAGAGCGTACCGCATCTTATGCGGGCTCTTTCAGCCAATCCCCGCACTTCCGCCGCCGGATATCGTTAACGCAACCTGACCGGTGCGCGGATCGAGAAGGTCTGCGGCGTGTCGAACCTCTCGCGAGGACTCCAATCTAACGCCCCCTTTACCGCCGCCGTGCAAGATCGCCCGCGTTTTGAGGAAATTCAGGGCTGATATTGCAATGCCTGTCACCAATTTGAAGTCACATCTAGCTGCCGTCGCAGAGCTGTTTCGGGTGCCGGCCGACAATCCGGAGCTGATGCGCGCGCAATTCGACGCCTTCTCGAAACAGATCCCGCTGCTCTATTTCATCCTGATCACAAACACGATTGCGGTGGCTTATACCTATGTGCCGCTGGCACCGGCCTCGCTGAGTATGGTCGTGCCGGCCGTGCTGATCGCGGTGACAGGCTTTCGCACATTCTGGTGGCTGCGCCAGCGACGTGTCGTGCGCACCGATGCCGACATCCTGCGCAATCTGCGCTTTACCAACTGGATCGCGGCGCCGATCGGCGCAGGCTTCACCGCATGGTCCTTCGCGCTCTATCCTTACGGCGATGCTTTCGCCAAGAGTCAGGTAGCCTTCTACATGGCGGTGACCGTGATCGGCTGCATCTTCTCGCTGATGCATCTGCGCTCGGCGGCACTGATCGTGACGCTGGTCGTCGACGTGCCCTATGTAGTGTTCTTCTGGGCCACCGGCGAGCCGACGCTGAAGGCGATCGCCGTCAACAATCTGCTCGTGTCGGGGGCGATGGTGACGGTACTGTTCATCTACTATCGTGACTTCGCCGACCTCGTCGCCAGCCGCAAATCGCTGCTGGCGCAGCAGGCGGCCACCCAAGCCCTTTCGGACGAGAACTTCCGCCTCGCCAACCTCGATTCCCTGACCGAACTACCGAACCGCCGCCGCTTCTTCGCCGAGCTGTCGAGCGCGTTCACCGATGCCGAGCGCAGAAACGTTCGCGTCGCGGTCGGGATCATCGACCTCGATGGCTTCAAGCCGATCAACGACAATTACGGCCATTCGGTTGGCGACCGCGTTTTGATCGAGGCGGGCCGGCGCATCCGCGAGGTCTGCGAGGGCTTCGGCCCGCAGCGGGTGGAATTCGCCAGGCTCGGCGGCGACGAGTTCGGCCTCGTCGTGTGCGGCGACCCTGACGATGCGGATCTGATGCGGCTCGGCGAACGCGTTGGTGACCAGGTCAAGCTGCCCTACCAGCTCGACACCGCCCATACCGGGCTGTCCTGTTCGATCGGTTTCGCGCTTTTCCCGCAATCGGCAACGACGGCGGAAGCGCTCTATGAATGCGCCGACTATTCGCTCTATCACGCCAAGCGCCATCTGCGCGGCCGCACCGTGATCTTCTCGAGCGAGCTCGAGGCCGAGATCCGCAGCCGCGGCGTCATCGAGAATTTGCTGCGCACCGCAGATTTCAGCACCGAGATGGACCTGGTGTACCAGCCGATCGTGGACGCCATGAGCGAGCATACCGCCGGCTTCGAGGTCCTGGCGCGCTGGCACAGCTCCCGCCTCGGCCTGGTTTCGCCGGCCGATTTCATTCCGGCCGCCGAGCGCATCGGCCTGATCCGGCCGCTGACGCAGGCGCTCCTGGTACGCGCGCTCGCGACAGCCAGGACCTGGCCCGACCACATCCGCCTGTCGTTCAACTTGTCTGCCCACGACGTCTGCTCGCCCGAGGGCATCCTGCCGCTGATCACGATCGTCGAGAAGAGCGGGCTGCCGCCGCACCGGATCGACTTCGAGATCACCGAGACCGCCGTCACCTTCGATTTCGTACGCGCACAACAGTCGATCGCTGCATTGAAGGCGATGGGCTGCGGCATTTCGCTGGACGATTTCGGCACCGGCTACTCCTCGCTGAGCCACGTGCACTGGCTGCCGCTCGACAAAATCAAGATCGACCGCAGCTTCATCGCCGACGTCAACGACAATCCAGTGAGCCACAAGATCATCAAGTCCCTCACGGGCCTCTGTGACGACATGGAGATCGCCTGCGTCGCCGAGGGCGTCGAGACCCGCGCCCAGCTCGACACCCTGCGCCGGCTGGGATGCGACTTCATCCAGGGCTACTACTTCGCCAAGCCCATGCATGGCGACGCGATCGACGAGTATCTCGCCAAGGAACGCCAGCGCCTCGGCGGCGCCGTATCCAGGGTCGTGGCCTAAAGTCAGACCGCGCAGTAGCGCTCCTGGATGTCCTTGTCCGCCAGCAGCGCCGCGGCGCTGCTTTGATGCACGACTTCACCCTGATCGATGATCACGGCACGGTCAGCGAGCCGCAGCGCCCATTCGACGTTCTGCTCGACCAGGAGCAGCGTCTTGCCCTCGTCGCGCAGGCGACGGAACAGCACGCCCATCTCCTCGACCAGGACAGGCATGATGCCCTCCGACGGCTCGTCGAGCAGAAGCATCTTGGGCTTTGCGATCAAGGCGCGTGCAATCGCCAGCATCTGCTGCTCGCCGCCTGACAGCGTGACACCCTCCTGGTCGAGGCGCTCCTTCAGGCGCGGAAAGGTCTCGGCGATCTCGTCGATCGCGACGCGCTCATCGATGTCGCTTCCTGCCGCGACGAGGCCGAGACGAAGGTTCTCGCGCACGGAGAGACCGGGCACGATGCGGCGCTCCTCGGGGACGTAAGCAAGGCCGAGATGGAAGCGCTGATGGGCGCGCAGCTGCAGAAGCTCCCGGCCCGCAAAGCGCACGCGACCCGTCGCCTTTGGCATCAGGCCCATCATCGACCGCAGCGTGGTGGTCTTCCCGGCCCCGTTGCGGCCGACAAGGGCAACGACCTCGCCGGGCTGCACATGCAAGGAAATGCCGTGAAGGACGTGGCTCGCGCCATACCAGGCGTGGAGATCCTCAATTTCGAGCAGTGCAGTCTCAGCCATAGCCTTCACTTTGTCCGAGATAGACCCGGCGGACCTCCGGATTGCTCCTGATCTCATCGGGCGCGCCGTCCGCAAGCAAGCGGCCATGATGCAGCACCACGACGCGCTTGGATAGGCCCAGCACCATCTTCATCTTGTGTTCGACGAGAAGCACGGTGCGCTTCTCGGCGAGCCGTTCGAGCAGCGCGACCATGTCCTTGGTCTCCTCCGGCCCCATGCCGGCGGTCGGCTCGTCGAGCAGAAGCAATTCCGGCTCCGAGACCAACGCAATCGCGATCTCCAGCGCACGCTGCTGGCCATGCGACAGGAATTTCGCCAGTTCGGCGCGCCGGCCAAGCAGCCCGACCGCCTCGAGTGCAGCATCGGCGCGGGCATTGAGCTCTGTAAGTCGAGCGCGGTTACGCCAGATGTCGTAGCTCACGGTCAGCGCCTGCGCCGCCACGCGAACGTTCTCGTGCACGGATAGGTCCGGGAAGATGTTTGTGATCTGGTAAGAGCGCGAGATGCCCTGATGCACGAACCGATGCTGCGGAAGGCCGTTCAGCTCGCGTCCTCTGAAATGCAGCTTGCCTGACGTCGGTGTCAGCGCGCCGGAGAGGATGTTGAAGAACGTGCTCTTGCCGGCGCCGTTCGGCCCGATGATCGAGGTGAGCTGTCCGGCCGCAAAAGACACCGTGATGCCTTCGAGCGCGACGAAGCCGCCGAAGTGCTTGCCTATCCCCTCGGCACGAAGCAATTCGCCGCTCATGGCCGCGCCTTTCCGACACCCAATGTGTCGAGCAGCGTGCCCCAGATGCCTTTGGGCAGGAACAGCACGAACAGGACGAAGATCGCGCCGACGAAGAGCTGCCAGTGCGGGGTCCAGACCGAGATGACGTCCTCCAGAATCAGGAACGCCGCTGCACCAACGAACGGCCCGAAGAAGCTGCGCGCGCCGCCGAGCAGCACCATCATCACGATCATGCCCGAGGTCTGGTAATGCAGGATGTCGAGCGGCACGATCGACAGATGTAGCGCCAGCATGCAGCCACCGAGCGAGGAGATCGCGCCCGACAGCATGAACACGATCAGCTTGCTGCGCTCGACGTCATAGCCACAGGCCCGCGCCCGCTGCTCGTTCTCGCGGATTGCCTCGATCACGGCCCCGAAGGGCGAGTTCAGGATGCGCGACTGGAACCACATGGCCAATGCGGCGAAGGCCATCAGCACATAATATTTGTTGACGGGGTCGAGGAAATTGACGGGGAAGCCGAACAGGCTGATGCGATCGACGGTAAAGCCGCGCAGGCCATTCTCGCCACCGGTGAAAGACGAGGCCTGGAGCGCCACGTAATAAACGAGCTGAGCCAGCGCAAGCGTCACCATGGAGAAATAGATGCCGCGCGTGCGCGTCGAGACGATGCCGATCGCGGCGGCGAGGCCGGTGCTGAGCAGTACGGCAATCGGCACCGCGGCAAACCAGGGCACGCCGTAACGACCGATCGCAATGCCGGTGAAGTAGGCGCCCGCACCGAAGAACGCGGCCTGGCCGAACGACAACAGCCCGGTGTAGCCGAACAGCAGGTTGTAGCCCATCACAACGACGCCGTAGATCAGGACGTTGACGGCCAGCGCCTGAGACGGCAGCAGCCAGGGCAACACAGCCAGCACCGCGATGGAGAGCAACACGCGTTGCTCGATAAGCCGGCTGAGCCCGTTGGACGACGGTCTGGCGACCGCTTCGCCGCTCGATGGCGAGGTCACGCGGTCCTCCCTCTGATGCCGAACAGGCCCTGCGGACGGATCAGCAGCACCACGGCCATCAGCGCGAACATGACGATGGTCGCCATCTCCGGCGCGAACAGCGCGACCAGGCTGATGGAGATGCCGACCATGAGGCCTGCGACCACCGCCCCGACGATCGACCCGAGGCCACCGATCACGGTCACCACGAAGGCTTCTGCTAGCACCAGCGATCCCATCTCCGGATTGACGCTGCGCATGGGACCCGCGAGCACGCCGCCGAGCGCGGCCAGCCCGACACCGAGCCCGAAGATCGCGAGCCAGACCCGGCCGATGTCGACCCCGAGCACCTGCATGATGGTGGGATCGCGGGCGCCCGCGCGCACGATCAAGCCGATCCGCGTCTTCTCCAGCGTCAGCCAGAGCACCAGGAGCACCACCGCCACCAGCGCAATGACGAACAGGCGGTAGCGCGGGAAGAAGCCGATGCCGAGATCGAGCACGCCGATCAGCTGCGGCGGGGTCGGAAACGGGATGCCGTCGCTGCCGAACACGATCCGGACGCCCTCGACCAGGATGTAGCTGAGGCCGAAAGTGAGGAGCAGCGGATCGTCGATCGAGCGCCCATAGAGCCTTCGGATCAGGATGAACTCGATCAGCATGCCGAAGGCGCCGATCAGGATGGGCGCCAGCAGCAATCCCCACCAGAAGCTTCCGGTGAGAGACGCCAGATACAGCCCCGCATAGGCCCCGATCATGAACAGCGCGCCATGAGCGAAATTGACCACCCCGAGCATGCCGAACACGATCGTCAGTCCAAGCGCAGTGATCACCAGAACCGCCCCAAGGGCGATCCCGGAAAGAAGCTGCATGATGATCAGCGACAGGTCCATTGCCCGGGCTTCAGGTCGCGTGGCCCAGCTCGCTGCAACTGCGCAGCATGTCGTCGGAGCCAGTGTCGTTGGCGAGAATGGCGAACAGATCGTTGTCGTTGGCCATGGCGGACTTCTTCTTGGACTCCAGCACCAGCACCGGCTGCACCGACTGGTGGTCGCATTTGCGGTAATGCTGCGGACCCTTGGTCAGGTCGTATTGCAGCTTCTCCAGGGCATCGACGACCTTGTCGGTCTCGGTGCCACCCGCGGTTTGCATGGCCGCCAGCAGCGACCCGACGCCGGCATAACCGTAGGCGCCGTAGTCGGTCGGGATGGCGCCGCCATTGGCTGCCTTGAAGGCGGCGTTGAAAGCGGCGGCGGACTTGCTCTGCGTCTCCAGGCCCCAATAATAGTTGGCGCCGCCGACCACGCCCTCGAACACGTCGGGGCCGACCGCGAGCCGCTGGTTGTGCAGGATCACCGGCACGACGATCTTCATCTGTTGCTTGACGCCGAAGTCCACCGCTTGCTTGATCGCATTGGCCTGGTCGCGGCCGAAATTGGAGATGCAGAGCACGTCGGGCCGCAGCGACATCAGGCGCGGCATGAAGGTGGAATAGTCGGCAGCGCCGAACGGATGCAGGATCTCGCCGACGCTATCCGCGCCGATGGCCGCCTGCGCGCGCTTGAAGCCGCGCAGCATCTCATGCCCGTACGCGTAATCTGCGACGAGATGGGCAACCTTCATGCCCTTCTTCAGGGTCTGCCGTGCCACGGCGGCGGTCGTCATGTGCGGGTTCAGCGCCTCGTGGAAGGTGTATTTGCTGAAATCCTTGACCTCGTTGATGGTGTCGGACTGGCTGATCGAAACGTAGATCACACCGCGGGCGCGGGTGACTTCGTTGACCGCCAGCTGCACGGCGCTAGAGAGCGCGCCGACCACGGCGTGAACCTTGTCCTTCTCGATCAGCTCCAGCGTACGGGTCGCGGCCTCGCCGGCATTGAGCTTATCGTCGCGCACCAACAGCTCGACCTTGCGGCCGCCGATGCCGCCCTTGTCGTTGGCGAGCTTGACCGCGAGCTCGGCGCACTTGACCTGGTCGCGCGCCTCCGCAGCGAACGGGCCGGTCAGCGGGGTCGGAAAGCCGATGCGGATCGTTTCGTCGGCAGCGCGCCCGAGCCGCGGCATGGCGAGCAGTGCCGCGCTTGCGGAGAGACCCGCGAGCGCGGTGCGGCGGGATATTTTCAGGGTCGAACGGGATTTGGGCATGATTTCCTCCAATGTCTTTTTTCTAGAATCGCTTCAGGGCTTTCAGGACTCTTGCGGGCGTGATCGGGATGGAATTGATCGTTGCATCGAACGGTGCGAGCGCGTCGTTGACGGCGTTCAGCACACAGGCCGACGCCGCCGCCGTCCCCGCCTCACCGCATCCCTTGGCGCCAAGCTCGGTGTCGGCGGTCGGTGTCTCGACATGGGCGATGACGATGTCAGGCATCTCCATCGGCATCGGGACGAGGTAGTCGGCGAGCGAGCCGTTCACGAGCTGGCCGGTCTCGCTGTAGCGACACTCCTCGAACAGCGCCGCGCCCAATCCCTGCACGATGCCACCGCGGAGCTGCTCGTCTACCAGCATCGGATTGATGACCCGGCCACAATCCTCGACGATGAAATGCTTTAACATCTTGATGAAGCCAGTCTCGACGTCCACCTCCAGCGAACAGCCCTGGATGCCGTTGGTGAAGGCGAACGGATAGCCCTGTGGCGCGAAGTGATGGCTCACGGTGAGCTGGGCCTGCGTGCCCGGCGGTAGCGTATCGGAACGGAAATAGGCAATGCGCGCGATCTCGGAGATCGGCATCCGCTGGTTTCGCGTGCCAGCGTCGACGACTTCGCCATCGATGATGTCGAGTGCCGATGGCTGCTCCTGGAGGATGAGCGCAGCGATTTCCAGGATGTTGCGCCTGAGCGCGCGCGTGGCCTGGAGCGCAGTCTCGCCGCCGATGCCGGCGCCGCGGCAGGCCCAGGTCGCACCGCCATGCGGCGTCACCTCGGTATCACCGGTAATGACCTTGACGTGCTCCTGCGCGAGACCCAGCTGATCCGCCACGATCTGGCTGATGATCGCCTCGGTGCCTTGCCCCTGCTCGGTGACCGAGATCAGGCAGCGCACTTCGCCTGATGGGGTCAGGCTGATGATCGCACCGTCCTGCGAGGAGATACGGGCTCCGCCAACGCCATAGAACGCGGGACTTGGATTGGTGATCTCGACAAAGGCCGCGATGCCGATCCCGCGATAGACGCCGCCCTTGCGCAACTCCGCCTGCTCGGCGCGCAGCCCGTCATAATCCATCATCTCGTGCAGCCGCTTCAGGCAGGCCTGATGCGACAACGCCTCGAAGCGGTAACCGGTCGGCGAGGTCTGCGGATAGGCATCATCGGCGATGACATTCTGCGCTCGGATCGCGAAGGGATCGAGACCGAGCTTCGCCGCGGCCATGTCGACCAGCCGCTCGGTGACCGCGCAGGCGATGGGATGGCCGACCGCGCGATACTGGCTGGTCTGCACCTTGTTCTGGAAGAGCACCTCGAGCGTCGCGCGGTAGTTCTTGAAACGATAGGGCGCGCCGATCAGGCGGATGACCTGGTTGCCCTCCACCACGCTTGTACGCGGATAGGTCGAAAACGCCCCGATTGCGGTCAGGTCCAGCACGTCCATCGCAAGGATCTCGCCCTTGGCATCAAGCGCCATCCGGGCGCGGACGCGATGGTCGCGGGCGTGGATGTCGGAGACGAACGATTCGATACGGTCGGCGACGTATTTGACGGGACGGCCGAGCAGGATCGAGAGGCCGACCACGGCCATGTCCTCATGATAGACATGCAGCTTCATCCCGAAGGAGCCGCCGACGTCGGTCGCGATCACGCGTACGCGGGCCTCCGGAATGCCGAAGTGGCGCGAATAGAGGTCCTGGAACTGATATGGCGTCTGTGTCGCGTGATGCACGGTGAGCATCTCGGCCGAAGGATCGTAATCGGAAACGATGGCACGCGGCTCCAGCGTCACAGCGGTATGGCGGCCGAAGGACAACTCCTCCTCCACCACAAGGGCCGCATGCGCAAAGGCGTCGTCGACGCTGCCGTTGTCGAGCTGGCTGCGGAAGCAGACATTGTTGGCACTGCCAGGATTGATCAGCGGCCCGCCGCCCTCACGCGCGCTGTCGATATCGGCGACGATCGGAAGGTCTTCGTAGTCGATCTCGATCAGTTCCAGCGCATCCTCGGCGATCGCACGGCTCTCGGCAACGACTGCAACCACCGCCTGCCCGGCCCAGACCACGCGGTCGAGCGGCAGCGGTAATTGCGGTGCCGAGATCATCCCCTTGAAATGATCGAGCGTGCCGGTCCAGGGCGTGCAGATCTTTGCGAGATCGGCACCGGTCGCGACGAGATGCATGCCTTCGAGCGCTCGCGCCTGCCCAGCATCGATCGAAATGATCTTCGCATGCGCATGCGGGCTGCGCAGGAACGCGGCATACAGCATCCGCGGCAGCCGGAGGTCGCTGACATAGCGCCCGCGTCCGGCGAGCAGCCGCTTGGCGTTCGGGCGCGGCACGGAGCGGCCGATATAGGAATTCGGGCGATCCAGCGAGGTCAGCGGCGCGCTCATGTCGGGCCTCCGCTTTCGCTTCGCGCTTTTGCCACGGCGTCGATCGCATCGACGATCGCTTCATAGCCAGTGCAGCGGCAGTAATTGCCCGACAGCGCGTCGCGAATGTCCTCACGACTGGGCCGCGTCACCTGCGAGAGGAGTTCGTGGGCGTTGACCAGCATGCCCGGCGTGCAAAAGCCGCATTGCAGAGCGTTGCGGCGGTGGAATTCGGCCTGGAGGTCAGCGATTACGCCGCTCTCCGTGAGCCCTTCGATCGTATCGATCCTGGCGCCGTCAGCCTGCACCGCGAACATCAGGCAGGCGTGCACGGCTTGGCCGTCGAGCTGGACGAGACACGCGCCGCAGGCGCCCATCTCGCAGCCGGCATGCGTGCCTGTCAGCTCGAGCACGTTGCGCAGGCAATCGACCAGCGTCTCGCGCGGCGCGACCTCACAGGCCACCTTGCGGCCGTTGACGACGAAGCGAACGCGCACGGTCTCGTCCGCATCATCCAGAAGGGATTCGTCGAAGCCGCTCATCCGCCCACTCCGAGACGTCCGAGCATGCGTCCGAGCAATACGCGCGCGAGATGCAGCCGCATCGCCGGCGGCACCTCGTCGCCTTCAGGTGGTGCGAGATCACCTTCGAGGGCGGCCTGCGCTGCGGCGATGCGTTCAGCATCAAGGCTCGAACCGATGAGCGTAGCCTCCGTTCCCTTCACCCGCGACGGCGTATTGCCGACAGAGAAGAACGAGATCCTTATGTCATCGATGCGCTCGCCGGTGCAGGTCGCGAGCATGCCGCAACCGACCAGCGCATAATCCCCGCGTCGCCGGGCCAGTTCGTCAAATGCAAAGCGCTGATCGGCCTTGAACAGCGGGACGAAGACCGCGGTGATCAGCTCGCCGGGCTGCAGAGCCGTCTCGAACAGGTCGACGAAGAAGTCGTCGGCCTTGACGCGCCGGCTGCCCGAAGGGCCGACAATCTCGATCTCGGCATCGAGCGCCAGCGTCATCGCCGGAAATTCGGAAGCCGGGTCGGCCTGCGCGACGCTGCCGCCGAACGTGCCGCGGTTGCGGATCGCGGGATGGGCGACGAAGGGCGCAGCCGCATGCAACAGCGGCGCGAATTCGGCAATCAACGGCTCGCTAAGCATCTCGCAATGGCGTGTGAGCGCGCCGATACGCAAATATCCGCCCTCACGCCTGACGCCACGCAGCTCGGAAATATGAGTGATGTCGATCAGCAGCCGCGGCGCCTGCAGCCGCAGCGACAACGCCGGCACGAGGCTCTGACCGCCGGCAATGAAACGCGCATCGTCGCCGGCGCGCGCGTGAGCGTCCAACGCCTGGTCGATCGTCGCAGCGCGAAAATAGCTGAAAGCCCTCGCCTTCACCGCCGTTTCCTCGGATCCCTCGGCTCATCAGCCGGGACGCCAGATTTGTAACCATCTGGTCTCAAAATCCTGACACGGCGTCGGAAGCCGGTCAACAGGAAATGACCATTTGGTTACAAATGCGCATTGGGCTATGAAGACGACGGGACGTGCGATTCAGCGACGAAATGGCCCGCAAAGCGCAGAAAACGGCGAAGCGACCGGTCCGGAAGCGGTCCGAGACAGGCAGCAAGTCCGCGCCAAAGCGCCGCAACATGCGTGCGGCCGACCGCGAGCGCGCCATCCTGGACGAGGCAATCCGATTCTTTGCCGAGCGCGGCTTCGAGGGGCAGACGCGCGAGCTCGCCAAGCGTCTGGGCATCACGCATTCGGCGATCTACCGCCACTTCCCGAGCAAGGAAGCGCTGATCGAGCGTGTCTACCAGGAGGTTTATCTCAGCCGCTGGTCGCCCGATTGGGGTCCGATGATCCGCGACCGCTCGCTATCGCTCGAGGCCCGGCTGACGCGCTTTTATCTCGACTATGTCGAACGCGTGTTCGAATACAATTGGGTGCGGATCTTCGTCTTCTCCGGCATGAAGTCGTTCGGCATCACCGGCCGCTATCTCGACATCATCAGGCGCGAGATCATCGAGCCGGCGGCCGGCGAGCTGCGCCACGACCTGAAACTGCCCGAAGCAAAGACACATCCGCTCGGCGAGCGCGAGACCGAGCTGTTCTGGGGCCTGCACGGCCGCATTTTCTATCTCGCGATCCGCAAATTCATCTACGCGACGCCAATCCCGGCCGATCTCGACGCGATCGTTCGCGATGCCGTCCAGACTTTCATGGACGGCGCGAAGACGACGATGCCGAGGCTGCTGGCGCGCGACTGAGCCCGGCTACGTCGTCAGGCTCGGCAGATCGAGCCCTTTGTCGCGGGCACATTCGATCGCGGTGTCGTAGCCCGCGTCGGCGTGGCGCATGACGCCGCTGGCAGGGTCGTTCCAGAGCACGCGCGCGATCCGCTTTGCCGCTTCCGGCGTACCGTCGGCGACGATCACCATGCCGGCATGCTGGGAATAGCCGATGCCGACGCCGCCGCCGTGATGCAGCGACACCCAGGTCGCGCCGCTGGCGCAATTGAGCAGCGCGTTGAGCAAGGGCCAGTCGGACACAGCGTCCGAACCGTCCTTCATCGCTTCGGTTTCGCGGTTGGGGCTCGCCACCGAACCGCTATCGAGATGATCGCGGCCGATCACGATAGGAGCCTTCAACTCGCCACGCGCCACCATCTCGTTGAAGGCAAGGCCCAGGCGATCGCGATCGCCAAGCCCGACCCAGCAGATCCGCGCCGGCAGGCCCTGGAACTTGATGCGCTCCCTGGCCATGTCGAGCCAATTGTGCAGGTGCTTGTCGTCAGGCATCAGCTCCTTGACCTTGGCGTCGGTCTTGAAGATGTCCTCGGGATCGCCCGACAGAGCGGCCCAGCGGAACGGCCCGACGCCGCGGCAGAATAAGGGACGGATATAGGCAGGGACAAAGCCGGGAAAATCGAAGGCATTCTTCAGGCCCATGTCCTGCGCCATCTGGCGGATGTTGTTGCCGTAGTCGAGCGTCGGAATGCCCAGCGCATGGAAATCCAGCATGGCCTGGACGTGCTCGACCATCGAGGTTTTCGAGGCGCGCTCCACGGCCTTGGGGTCGGCGGCGCGCGTGGCTTCCCACTCCGCGAGCGTCCAGCCCTTCGGCAAATAGCCGTTGATCGGATCGTGCGCGCTGGTCTGGTCGGTGACGATATCGGGCCTGACGCCGCGGCGGACCAGCTCGGGAAAAATCTCAGCGGCGTTGCCGAGCAGGCCGACAGAGACGGCTTTCTTCGTCGTCGCCGCCTCCGCCATGATCGCAAGCGCGTCATCGAGCGTTGTGGCCTGGCGATCGAGATAACCGGTGCGCAGACGCATCTCGATGCGGCTCGGCTGGCATTCGACCGCCAGCATCGAAGCCCCGGCCATGGTCGCAGCCAACGGCTGCGCGCCGCCCATGCCGCCGAGACCGGCCGTCAGAATCCATCTGCCGGCGAGGCTGCCGCCATAGTGGCGGCGGCCAACTTCAACGAAGGTTTCGTAGGTGCCCTGCACGATGCCCTGGCTGCCGATATAGATCCAGGAACCGGCCGTCATCTGGCCGTACATCATCAGGCCCTTGCGATCGAGCTCGTTGAAATGATCGAGCGTCGCCCAGTGCGGCACGATGTTGGAGTTCGCGATCAGGACGCGCGGCGCGTCGGCGTGGGTGCGGAACACGCCGACCGGCTTGCCGGACTGGACCAGCAGCGTCTGGTCGTCCTCGAGCTCGCGCAGCGAAGCAATGATCCGGTCAAAGCTCTCCCAGTCACGCGCGGCGCGGCCGATGCCGCCATAGACCACGAGCTCGCTCGGACGTTCTGCAACGTCGGGATCGAGATTGTTCATGAGCATGCGCAAGGGCGCTTCGGTCAACCAGCTCTTGGCGCTGATTTCGCTGCCGCGGGGCGCGCGGATGGTGCGGTCATTGTCCAGTCGGCGGTTCATGCGGAACACCTCGTCAGGCAAGTGTCGGAAACGGGTCGGTTGAAAGCACGGCGAGCGCCGCAGCCGGCAGCGCGTCGGCCTCGACCAGCGCTGCAGCCTTGGCGAGATCGCCGGCCATGTAGCGGTCGGCACCGAGCGGCGGCACCTGCTCGCGCAGTGCGGCCATGACGGCAGCGAGCGGCGCGCTGGTTGCATGCGGCGCGCGCAGCGTGATGCCCTGGGCGGCGACCAGCAGCTCGATGCCCAGGATGGTGGCGAGATTGTCGGCCATGTCCGACAGCCGTCGCGCGGCATGCGCGGCCATCGAGACGTGGTCTTCCTGGTTGGCACTGGTCGGCGTCGAATCGATCGAGCAGGCAGCCGCGCGCTGCTTGTTCTCGGCATAGAGCGCGGCCGCCGTCACCTCGGCGATCATGAAGCCGGAATTGATACCGGGATCGGGAGTGAGGAACGGCGGCAGGCCGAAATTGAGCGCGGGATCGACCAGCGTCGCGATGCGCCGCTCGCTGATCGCACCGATTTCCGACAGCGCGAGCGCGATGGTATCCGCGGCAAAAGCCACCGGTTCGGCATGGAAATTGCCGCCGGAGACGATCTCGCCGGTCTCGACCAGCACGAGCGGATTGTCGGTGACGGCATTGGCCTCGACGACAAGCGTCCGCGCCGCCTGCACGATCAGGTCGAGCGCCGCGCCCGCAACCTGCGGCTGGCAGCGCAGGCAATAGGGATCCTGCACGCGTTCGTCGCCTTCGAGATGCGACAGGCGGATGTCGCTGCCGTCGAGCAGCGCCATCAAGGTTGCCGCCGCCGCGATCTGTCCGGAATGACCGCGCAGCGCCTGGATCTCGGGGCGGAACGGCGCCGTCGAGGCCATCGCCGCATCGACCGACAGCGCGCCGGTGACGAGCGCAGCGCGAGCCAGGCGAAATGCGCGCAGCACGCCGGAGACGGCATAGGCGGTGGAGAATTGCGTGCCGTTGATCAGCGCGAGCCCTTCCTTGGGACCGAGCGTCAGTGGCGGCAGGCCGGCCGCGGCGAGCGCCTCGAGGCCCGATACGATCTTGCCGTCGACGATCGCCTGCCCTTCGCCGATCATCACAGCGGTCATATGCGCGAGCGGCGCGAGATCGCCGGAAGCACCGACCGAACCCTGCTGCGGCACCAGCGGTGAGATGCGTCGCGCCAGCATGGCCTGCAACTGCTCGATCACCTCGCGGGGCACGCCGGAAGCACCGCGCCCGAGCGAAATGATCTTCAGCGCCATCATCAGCCGAACGATCGGCTCGGGAGTTGCCGCACCGACGCCGCAGCAATGCGAGACGATGAGATTGCGCTGGAGCAGCGCGGTCTGGTCCGGCGGAATCCGCTTCGAGGCCAGCTTGCCGAAGCCGGTGTTGATGCCGTAGACGGGAGCATCGGCTCGCGCAGCCCTTGCAACGATCTCCGCGGCCGCGTCGATGCGCGGCCAGAACGAGGGATCGAGAACGACAGGTGCGCCTTCGAGCACGCGCGCGAGATCATCGAGGCAGACCGTCCCCGGCTTGACAACGATCGGCGCCCGCTGCTCCGTCATTGTCCCCTCCACACCCGGCGGTGCAGCGGATTGAAGCCGATACGGTAGACCAGCTCGGCCGGGCGCTCGATATCCCATATTGCAAGGTCACACCATTTGCCGGCCTCTAACGTGCCGGTATCATTGAGCACGCCGAGCGCTCGTGCGCCTTCGCGAGTGACACCGGCAAGGCACTCGGCCACATTCATCCGGAACAGCGTCGCGCCCATGTTCATGGCGAGCAGGAGCGAAGTCAGCGGCGAGCTGCCCGGATTGCAGTCGGTCGCGAGCGCCATGGCAACGCCGTGCTTGCGGAACGTCTCGACCGGCGGTTTTTGCGTCTCGCGGATGAAGTAGAAGGCGCCAGGCAACAACACGGCCACCGTTTTAGCTTTTGCCATCGCCGCTGCACCGGCTTCGTCGGTGTGCTCGAGGTGATCGGCCGAAAGCGCCGAGAATTTTGCGGCGAGCGCAGCCCCGCCGAGGTTCGAGAGCTGGTCGGCATGCAGCTTGACCGGCAGTCCAAGCCGCTCCGCTGTCTCGAACACCTGCGCCGTCTGCTCGCCGGAAAATGCGATCCCCTCCATGAAGGCATCGACAGCATCGGCGAGGCCCGCCTTCGCGACCGCAGGCAACATCTCCCTGCAGACGAGATCGATGTAACGATCCTTGTCGCCATCGGCCTCCGGGGGCAGCGCATGCGCGCCAAGAAACGAGGTTTGGATCGCGACCGACCGCTGACGGCCCAGGCTTCGCGCGGCGGCCAGCTGTCGCATCTCGGTCTCGGTGTCCAAGCCGTAGCCGGACTTGATCTCGACCGTGGTGGCGCCCTCGCCAATCAGCGCATCGAGCCGCGGCAGCGCGTGGGCTACGAGTTCGGCCTCGCTTGCCTTGCGCGTCGCGGCCACTGTCGAGACGATACCGCCGCCGGCGCGCGCGATCTCCTCGTAGCTCGCGCCCTTCAGGCGCAGCTCGAATTCATGGGCGCGGTTGCCGCCATAGACCAGATGGGTGTGGCAATCGACGAGACCGGGCGTGATCCAACGCCCTCCGCAATCGATCCGGTCGGCTGCATCCGCGTCCGTCGGAAAGTCCGCCGCGGCGCCCGCATAGACGATATGGCCGCCGCGCGCGGCGATCACGCCGTGCTCGATCTCGCCGAGATCGGGACGGTCGGCCCGCATCGTGGCGAGCCGGGCGTTATGCCAGATCCGGTCGAAGCGCTCTGCCATGCAACTGTCCCTTCGCGTGGGATGCTTGACTTATATGTCTAGACATATAATCGTGTCGCGGTTCTGTCCAGCCGGCATGGAAACATGACACGACTGCATTTCGCCTCCGCGCTCCTGCCCTCGGGCTGGGCCAATGACGTGCAGGTGGTGATCACCGCCGGCGCGATCGCCGAGGTGACGCCGGGCGTGGCCGCGGCCGCCGGCGACGAACGCCACGAAATCGCGCTTCCGGGACTTGCGAGCTTGCACAGCCACGCGTTCCAGCGCGGCATGGCGGGTCTCGCGGAGCTGCGCGGCGACAGCACCGATACCTTCTGGACCTGGCGCGAGACGATGTACCGCTTCGCGCTGGCGATGACGCCGGATGACGTCGCAGCAGTCGCGACACTGCTTTATGTCGAGATGCTGGAGCAGGGTTTCACCCGCGTCGGCGAATTCCATTATCTGCATCATGATCGCGACGGCTCGCCCTACGCCGACATCGCCGAAATGGCCGCACGCATCGCGCAGGCCGCAGAGGCCTCGAGTATTGCGCTGACGTTGCTGCCGAGTTTTTATGCGCATGGTGGCTTCGGGGGCACAGCACCGCATGCCGGCCAGCGCCGCTTCATCTCTACGGTTGATCAGTTCGCCGCGCTGGTGGGCGCCTCGCGCAAGGCGCTCGCAACATTGCCGGATGCCAACATCGGCGTGGCGCCGCACAGTTTGCGCGCTGTGACGCCGGCCGAGCTTGCAGCGATCATTCCGCTTGCTGAGGGCGGACCGGTGCACATTCATGCCGCCGAGCAGGTGAAGGAAGTCGAGGATTGCCTGGCCTGGTCCGGACGACGTCCGGTGCAATGGTTGCTGGAGCACGCGCCCGTCGACCAACGCTGGTGCCTCATCCACGCGACCCATACGACGGATGAAGAAGTCACTGCATTCGCCAAGGCCGGCGCGGTCGCCGGACTCTGCCCCATCACCGAGGCAAGCCTTGGCGACGGCATTTTCCCGACCCGGGAATTCGTCGGTGCCGGCGGCGCCTTTGGCATCGGCACGGATTCCAACGTGCTGGTCGGCGTCGCCGACGAGCTGCGCCAGCTCGAATATGGCCAACGGCTCAAGCACCGCGAGCGCAACGTGCTCTCCGCCGGCGCGGGGCGCTCGACGGGACGCACGCTGTTCGATCATGCGCTTGCAGGCGGCGCGCGGGCACTGGCACAGATGTCCGTCGGTCTCACACCCGGTGCGCGCGCCGACATCGTCACGCTCGACACCGCGCATCCCTCGCTGGCGGGACGCGCGCGCGACGCGGCCATCGATGGCTGGATCTTTGCCGCGGGCAGCGGTGCGGTCGATTGCGTCTGGGCCGGCGGCGACAAGGTCGTCGAAGGCGGCCGCCACAGACTGCGCCAGGCCGCGCGCGAACATTTCAACGCATCGGTGCGGAGGCTCGTTGCATGAGCCTTGCCACTGATACGCCGGACCAGCCGACGCTCTACAAACGGATACGCGCCGATATCGAGAAGCGCATTCTGACCGGCGAGTGGCCGCCCGGGCATCGCATCCCGTTCGAGCACGAACTGGTGGCACGTTACGGCTGCTCGCGCATGACCGTGAACAAGGCGCTGTCGGAGCTCGCGCAAGCCGACCTGATCGAGCGGCGGCGACGTGCCGGCTCCTTCGTCCGCCGGCCGCAACATCAGTCTGCCGTGCTCAAGATCGCCGACATGCGCGCCGAGATCACCGCGCTCGGGCGTGCTTACGGCTACGAGCTGATCGGTCGCAAGCTCCGCGCCGCGACCGCGGCCGACCGTGACCGCCTCGGTGTCAAGAAGGCCGGCAAGGTGGTCGCGATCACCTGCCGCCACAGCGCCGACAACGTGCCTTTCGCCGTCGAGGACAGGTTGATCGATCTCGCGTCGGTGCCAGATGCGGCGACCGCGGATTTTTCGCGTGAGCCGCCCGGCTCGTGGCTGCTTCACCATGTTCCATGGACGGAGGCCGAGCATACGATCAGCGCCATCGTTGCGGACGATCGCACGGCGGAGGCGCTCGACATCGCCGTGGGCGCACCCTGCCTCGTGATCGACCGCTATACCTGGCGCAGCGCGCGCACGATCACCGCGGTGCGGCTGCTCTATCCCGGTGACTCTCACCGCCTTGTCGCCCGATTCAAGGGAGGCTGAGAGGACGTGTCGGCACAAATCGTGCAACGCTTCGGGCAACGGTCCATGAGGACCGACCAAGATCAACAGGACGTCAATCCATCGATCGGCAAGAGGACGACAATCATGCGTAGTTCGAAAGTTTTTGCGACAATCATTGCCCTCGCAGCTTCCACCCCGGTGCTCGCCGACGACGTCAAGGTCGGCGTCGGCATCTCCGGATGGACCGGCTTCGCGCCGCTGACGCTGGCGAAGGAAGCCGGCATCTTCAAGAAGAACGGCCTTGAGGTCACCATCAAGAAGATTCCGCAGAAGGATCGCCATCTTGCGATCGCGTCCGGCGACGTCCAGTGCGCGGCAACGACCGTCGAGACCTGGATCTCCTGGAACGCCAACGGCGTCGCGACCAAGCAGATCTTCCAGCTCGACAAGAGCTTTGGTGCCGACGGCATGGCCGTGCGCAACGATCTCGCCGCGATCAAGGATCTGAAGGGCAAGACGGTTGCTGCTTCCGCGCCTGGTACCTCGCCCTATTTCGCGCTGGCCTGGATGCTCAAGAAGAACGGCCTGTCGGTGAAGGACGTCACGGTCGTGAACCTCGAGCCGGCCGCGGCCGCGCAGGCCTTCGTCTCCGGCCAGAACGATGCCGCGATGACCTATGAGCCGTATCTGTCGACGGTTCGTGCCGCAGCCGACAAGGGCAAGATCATTGCGACCACGCTCGACTATCCGATGGTCATGGACACGTTCGGCTGCACGCCGAAATTCCTCAGCGAGAACCCGAAGGCCGCCAAGGCGCTCGCCGACAGCTATTTCGAGGCCCTCGACATGATCGCCAAGGACCAGGCCAAAGCCTACGAGATCATGGGCGCCGACGTGAAGCAGAGCGGCGAGGCGTTCGGCAACTCGGCAAAGTATCTGCGCTGGCAGGACAAGGCCGCGAACCAGAAATTCTTCGCCGGCGATTTCCTGACCTTCAACAAGGAAGCCGCCGACCTCCTGCTTGAGATCGGCATCATCAAGGCCGCGCCGAAGGTCGAGGATCTCTTCGACGCCAGCTACATCAAGTAAATCTCCCAGGAGCCGCCGGCCCCGTCTCGCGACGGGGCCGGTAAACTTGTTCACCGCCCGGATAGACATTTAGATGCGTCCCCTCGATCCCGTGACGTCAAGGCAGCGCGTGGCTTACGGCCTTGCGTTCTTCGTAGTGTTCGTTGCCCTCTGGTCCTGGGCGACCTTCGGCGGCCACGTGTCGAAAGTGTTCCTCGCCAATCCGCTGACCATGGTGCAGGAAGGCGTCGATCTGATCATCAAACAGGGCTTCCTGTTCGACATCGGCATGACGATCTGGCGCGTCGTCGGCGGCTTCGTACTGGCCGCCATCATCGCCGTGCCGTTCGGCGTGCTGATGGGCGCATACAAGCCGGTCGAGGCGTTCCTCGAACCGTTCGTCTCCTTTGCGCGCTATCTGCCGGCTTCCGCCTTCATTCCCCTCCTGATCCTGTGGGCCGGCATCGGCGAGCTGCAGAAGCTGCTCGTCATCTTCATCGGCTCGGTGTTCCAGATCATCCTGATGATCGCGGTCACCGTCGGCACGACGCGGCGCGATCTGGTCGAGGCGGCCTATACGCTGGGGGCCAGCGACCGCGGCATCATCCGCCGCGTGCTGTTGCCCTCCTCCGCGCCGGAGATCGCCGAGATCCTGCGGCTGGTGCTGGGCTGGGCCTGGACCTATGTCATCGTCGCCGAGCTGATCGGCTCCTCCTCCGGCATCGGCCACATGATCACCGACAGCCAGGCGCTGCTCAACACCGGCCAGATCATCTTCGGCATCATCGTGATCGGGCTGATCGGCCTGGTCTCGGACTTCCTGTTCAAGGCGTTCAACGCGTGGCTGTTTCCCTGGAGGCTCGCATGACGATCCTCAAGATCGAACAGGTCTCGCGGACCTTCCCAGCGCGCCACGGCAACGCCCCGACCAGGGCGCTGGAGCCGACCGATCTGGTGATCGGCAACAACGACTTCGTCACCATCCTCGGCCCTTCCGGCTGCGGCAAGTCCACGCTGCTTCGCATCGTCGCCGGCCTCGATCGCCCGACTGGCGGACGTGTGGTGCTCGATGGACGCGAGGTGACCGGCCCGGGCGCCGATCGCGGCATGGTGTTCCAGTCCTACACGCTGTTTCCCTGGCTGACGGTGCGCGAGAACATCGCGTTCGGCCTGCGCGAGCGTGGCGTGTCCGAGGCGGAGCGAAACAAGATCTCCGATGGCTTCATCCGCCAGGTCGGTCTGTCCGGCTTCGAGAACCATTGGCCGAAACAGCTCTCCGGCGGCATGCAACAGCGCACCGCGATCGCCCGCGCGCTCGCCAATGATCCCAAGATCCTGCTGCTCGACGAGCCCTTCGGCGCGCTCGACAACCAGACACGCGCCCTGATGCAGGAAATGCTGCTCGGGATCTGGGAGCGCGACCAGAAGACCGTGCTGTTCGTGACCCACGACATCGAGGAAGCGATCTTCCTCGGCAGCCGCGTCATCGTCATGAGCGCACGCCCCGGCCGCATCAAGGCCGAGATCAACGTCGACCTGCCGCATCCGCGCTCCTACAAGATCAAGACCACGCCCGAATTCGTCCAGTTGAAGGAACGGCTGGTCGAGGAGATCCGCACCGAGGCGTTGAAGGTTGCCGAACATGCCTGACACCTTTTCACGCGCAAACGGGATGCGCGTTCTCGCCGATCTCAATGCGCTCCGTGCCATCGGCGCCTACAAGACCGGCGTGCACAAGCCGACCTTCTCCGAGCCGCACAAGCTTTCGCTGGATTGGCTGGTGCGGAAGCTGCCCGACGCGGGCCTCTCCGCCGCGATCGACGGCATCGGCAATGTCTTCGGCACCAGCGCAAAGGCGGGACCCAAGCTGCTGGCGGGATCGCATCTCGAAAGCCAGAACTACGCCGGCTGGCTCGACGGCCCGCTCGGTGTCGTCTACGCGCTCGAAGCGGCGCGCGTGCTCAATGCCGATCCCTCGCTCGAAGGCGCGGTCGAAATTGCCGCCTGGTGCGACGAGGAAGGACACTTTGGGCACTTCCTCGGTTCGCGCTCCTATGTCGGGCAAGTGACCGAGGCCGACATTGATGCCGCACGCGACCGCACCAGCGGCCGCACCATGCGGGACGCACTCGCCGACATGGGGCTCGCAGGACGACCGCGCATTACCGCCGAGCCGGGCCGGCACGTCGGATATCTGGAAGCCCATATCGAGCAGGGCGACACGCTCGAAAGCGGCCACCTTGCGATCGGCGTCGTCACCTCCATCGTCGGCATTTGGCAATACCAGACCAACTTCATCGGTGAGCAGAATCACGCGGGCACCACCCGCATGGCTGCACGGAAGGATGCCGGGCTGGCGCTGGCAAGGTTCTGTGTCGCGATCGACGCGCGTTTTCCCGAGAGCTGCGGGCCGCGCACGGTTTGGACCACCGGCCGCATCACGCTTGATCCGGGTGCGCCGAGCATCATTCCAGGTGGTGCCGAAATGCTGTTCCAGATCCGTGACGACGATCCTTCCGTCATCGCGCGGCTGGAGCAACTGCTGCGGAGCATGGCGGACGAGGCCAGCGCGAAGGGTCCCTGCACCGTCACCGTGGAGAAGATTCGCACTGGCGCGCCCGCGATGATGAATTCGGGCTTTCAGGACGCTATCGAAGCCGCGGCCAAGGCCGTCGCCGGCGGACGGTCCGTCCGCATGCCCAGCGGCGCCGGCCACGACGCGCAGATGCTTGCCTCCGTCATGCCCGCAGGCATGCTGTTCGTACCGTCGATCGACGGCATCAGCCATCACTGGACCGAGAACACCGCCGATGCCGACATCGTCACCGGCGCCCAGGTGTTCGTCGACGCTTGCCGGAGGATACTCGGCGGCTAGAACGGCGTGCCGCCCCCACTCTCTCCCCATCGTCATTGCGAGCGTAGCGAAGCAATCCAGAATCCCTCCGCGGCGGCAGACTGGATTGCTTCGCTGCGCTCGCAATGACGGAGTATGAGGCGACGGCTTCGTCCTCCCAGCACCACTGTCATTCCCCGCGAAAGCGGGGAATCCAGTACGCCGCGGCTTCTCGGTTCAATCATAACTGTCTCGGAATACTGGATCGCCCGGTCAAGCCGGGCGATGACAGGGAGTGTGTAGCCGCAGACACGCCTTCGCCTTCTCGCGGCGCATTTCGCCCGAGTCTTTGCCTGGTCGCTTCACCCTCAAATCCATAAGGGCGCAGGGAAGGCCGGGTGCCGGCTGGCACCCGCGGTCCACTGCGCGAAAAGCACACGCGGGAAAACCGCACAGCAGCATACAGGTGTAGCCAATCACTCGGCCTTCCCTGCGCGATGGTTGGACGGCTTATGCCGT
>NZ_JBVVOS010000034.1:0-79158 GCF_055807515.1 Bradyrhizobium sp. Kon69
AAAACTCCAAAGGAATTTGCCGAGACCAAGACACACGCCACTCGATCAGCGAATTAGTGGACATGCACAATTGCGAGCGCAGTGAAGCAATCCAGAATCTTTCCGCGGCGACAGACTGGATTGCTTCGCTGCGCTCGCAATGACGAAGTGCAGGCAAAAGCGTCGCTCTTGGATTCACATCTCACTTGTAGACACACCTTCGCATCCTCGCGGCTTGTTTCGCCCGAGCTTTGCCTCGATGCCTCACCCTCAAAATGAAAGAGGGCGCAGGGAAGACCGGGTGCCGGCTGGCACCCGCGGTCCACTGTGCGAAGTTGTCGTAAACAAGATTGCACAGCGGCATACAGGTGAAGCCTAAACATCCGGCCTTCCCTGCGCAGTGGCTTTACGGCTTATGTCGTGCTCTCCCCGGGGAGCGATGCACTATTGCCCCCGTCGCGTTGCGGATGGCTGATGCGTGTGCCCGGTTGGGCAACCCACATCACCGCAATGCTTGACGCACAGACCCCGGGCGTCAGGACCACACGATTTTGCCGTACGCCAATCACACCGGTCGTGTGCGCGAGGCCTTCACTCACGGTTGCCCGCCCTGCGAAGCAATTCGCGCCGATGTGACTAACGTCCACCGCCATCCGGCCCGCGTTCGTGACGATCGCGATACGCGCCTCTTCCTTGGGCCGGAGTGAGGCGAAATATACGCAATTCTGAAATTCGGTAAAGCGGAATATTTTAAGCCACACGGGTTGACCAGCAGCTTGGGTGTTTTGCCCAACGGGCAATGCGATATCTTGTAGCCCGGATGAGCGAAGCGACATCCGGGATTCCGACCACGAGAGGTCCCGGGTATCGCTTCGCTCACCCGGGCTACGAGACCTACCGAACTGCACGCGCAGTCGCGACTAGTCCTCGCCGGACGTCGCCAAGCGGTTGCGCAGATGGGCCTGCGACAACAGGAAGAACAATGCGCGCTCGCCATGATATTTGGCGGACGGCCGGGTGCGCTCGAAACCATCGGCAAATTTCTTGCCGGATTGGTCGCACACCTGCCACCGCCAGCCGAACCGCTTACGCCTGGTGAGGATCACTTCAAACATGCCGACGAGCTTGGTCCCCTGCCCTTGCCGGTCTCGCAGACGCACAAGCCTGCTCCGGCCTCCCCCGTTGGAGTGATGCCCGACATATAGCGCAGCAGGATGGAAAGCGAATAAAATTGATTATCGGAAATAGGTATCTTGCACCGGCTGTGAGGAAGTCGCGGCGTCGCTGGAATAAGCCGGCGGTGCCGGTGTTGATCGGTCCTGCTTGGTAGCGCTGCCAGAGCTGTTCAAATCGAAACACCAACCAAATCGCAACATCAAACGGAGCAGCGGAGAGCATCCGCTTTCGCACCGAGACTGGCGGTAATAAGATATGGGAGATTAGTGCGCTGAATGAGAAGTGTTCACTAGACACGAAGACCAACGTCGGGCCGCATGCGGCATCACCGCTCAAGCACTACCGCGCGACGACTTCCACTTCGCCGTCGACACCGTTGACGACGTTGAAGCCGCGCTCGTAGACCTTGCCCTCGTTCTTGGCGATGGCGCGGTATTCGCCTTCGGAGAGCACGACGCGCGGGAAGGCGCCGATCGATTCCTTGATAACGTCGCCGCCGGGGGTCAGCACCGACCAGGCGGTGTTGGCGAGCGCCTCGCCGCCCCTGTCGCTGACGAGCTTGAGCGTGATGACGGCGGCGCGGTGGGTGATGGTGACGTCGGTGAGCTTGCTGGCCTGGACGCGGATGTCCGAGCGCACCACCGAATTGGCATCGCCGTAATTCGAGATGATGTAGTAGGTGCCTTCCGGCAGCAGCACGACGTCACCGGCGGCGACGTTCGGCACCAGGGAGGCGCGCTCGCCGGATTCGAACTGGCTGCCCTTGTAGATCGCGAACGAGATCTGGTTCTGCGGAATGCGGCTGGTACCGACGCGGCCCTCGATGCGCAAGCCGCCGGCAGGCAGCACGAAGGACTCCCGGTCGGTCTCGGCCTTCAGGCTGACGGTGCGCACCGCGCTGACGAGGCCAAAGGCGACGTGCACGACGTAATTGCCGGGCGGCAGCACGATGTTCGGCGTGGCATTGCGGTCCTCGCGGATCAGCTTGAAGGTGCCGTTCTCGTCGGGACGATCGGCAAACACGCGCCAGACCAGGCCGCTGGTGATCGGGGGGGTGTCCTTGCCGTATTTCGCCGTCAGCGACAGCACGCCCTGTCCGGGCACGGCCGCGTTGAGCGGCGCGGCGGACGGCACGGTCGTGACCGCGGGCGGCGGCATGCTGGGCGTGGTCGGCTGCAACAGGGTCGGCGGCAGGCTCGGCGGTCCGGCACCCGGGCCGGAGGGCGGCGCCAGACTGACCGCGCCGCCGGGATCGGGCACCGAAGCGGGCGGCACCGGCGGGGGACGATCGGAGAAAAGCTGCGCCTGCGCAGCATTTTGGCCAAGGGTATAGAGGCAGGCAGCAAGGATCAGCGCCGGCAGCAGCGATACGCCGCGCCGCCATCCGATGATGCCGTCACCCCCGAGAGTCATGCCATCTGCTTTTCACCGAAAACGCGGCAAATTCAAGCCTCTGGACCCCTGAGAAATACGGCCCGACAGGTTTTGGAACCCGGTTGACGCCTGCGTGATTACTCGAGAGGCAGCCGCGCCTCGCCATACTCCTGCCCCGTGCGCTTCCCAAACCGGCATAAACCATGCTTCGGCCCGGTTCTGGCGGAGCGCGAGTGCGGTGCCTAGTCTGATGGCGGGTCCCGGCGTAGGAGAGTTTCGGTGCTGGACATATTGAAGGGTCGGGGTTCGAACAGCGACAAGGTCGCCGAGAAAGTCGGCCTGGGCAGCATCCGCCGGCCGGTCATCGGCCTTGCGCTTGGCGGCGGCGCGGCGCGCGGCTTCGCTCATATCGGCATTATCAGGACCCTGCTCGCCAACGGAATCGTGCCCGACGTCGTGGTCGGCACCTCGATCGGCGCCGTGGTCGGCGGCCTCTATGCGGCCGGCCGGCTCGATACGCTGGAAGAATGGGGCCGCAGCCTGCAAGGGATGCGCAACATCCTCGGCTACCTCGACATTCGCCTCAACGGCTCCGGCCTGATCGGCGGCGAGAAGCTGGCCACCCGGCTCGAGGCCGCCTGCGGCCAGAGCCAGATCGAGGATCTCCCGGTCAAGTTCGCCGCCGTCGCGACCGAGGTCCGCACCGGCCACGAGATCTGGCTGACGCGCGGCCGCGTGGTCGACGCGATGCGCGCCTCCTATGCGCTGCCCGGCATCTTCTCTCCGGTCCTGATCGGCGATCGCTGGCTGGTCGACGGCGCATTGGTGAACCCGGTGCCGGTCTCGGCCGCGCGCGCGCTCGGCGCGGAAATCGTCATCGCCGCAAATCTTTCCAGCGACATCTTCACCTATTCGACGACGGTCTATTCGCACGGCGCGATACCCGAGCCGGTGATCCCCGTGGCAGAAGAGCCGACGTCAAAGCGGCGCTTCCCGAGATTCTTCTCGCCTGAGAAGACGGTGAAGCGCGAGTTCTTCGGCGGCGGCAGCGCCCGGCCCGGCCTCTCTTCGGTGATGGTCGATGCCTTCAACATCATGCAGGACCGCATCACCCGTGCCCGCCTCGCCGGCGATCCGCCCGATATGCTGATCACGCCGCGGATCGGTCAATTCGGCTGGTTCGATTTCCACCGCTCCGAGGACCTCATCGCGCTGGGCACGCGCGCGGCCGAGCGTGCGCTGGAGTCCATCCAGGAGGCAATCCACGAGCTGGCGCCGGCGCCCGAGGGCGCCGCGCCCAAAGCCGACCAGCAGCAGGACTGATCGGGCCGTCTTACCGATCAGGCGGTCTTGATGTAGTCGCGCAGAGCTTCCTGCTCGGATTCGTATTCCTGCACCCGACGCTTGACGATGTCGCCGATCGAGATCAGGCCGACCACCTTGCCGTTGTCGACCACGGGCAGATGGCGGAACTTGCCGGTGGTCATCATCTCCATCAGCTCGGCGACCGTGTCGGTCTCCTTGCAGGTGACCACTTTGCGGGTCATGACCTGAGAGACCGGCTCCTCCAGCGCACCGGCGCCGCGCTCGCCGATCACCCGCACGATGTCGCGCTCCGACAGGATGCCTTCCAGCCGGCTCTGGTTCATCACCAGCACAGCGCCGATCTTCTTCTCACCGAGCAGTTTGACCGCGACCGCCAGCTTGGCGTCCGGCTCAACGCTCATGATCTGGTGGCCCTTGGTGTTGAGAATCGAACGTACCGTCATTGTCGCCTCCCTGAATCGAAACCGTCCGCTGTTCGCGGTCCGGACTTGTTCTTCGAGTCTTCAACTAACAGTTTCAGCGCCGGTTTCACGCTCAGGCGCTTTGCGAAGCATCGCCGCGAACGGCCTGTCGCTTCGGAACATTCTTCTCGGGAATGATGGATGAATTCGGGCGGCGCCGCAAGCGCCGCTTCAAATACGGTCTGAAATGTCCTGTGATGACGCATCCGCAGCATCGCTTCGCGCGCGCGGCACGGGATCGAACAGCGTGAACAGCAAGAGGCCGGCAAGGAAGCCGCCGATATGAGCCTGCCAGGCAACGCTGGTGGTCTCGCTGTCGACGCCGATCGCGCCGACGCCGAAGACGATGTTGACGCCAAACCAAACCGCGAGGAAACCGAGCACCCGCCCGTCGCGCAACGCGCGCGACAGCGGCAGCGCCGGAACTCTTGCGGCGGTATCGGCATCCGATCGGCTGAACGACAGGAAGCTGCCGCGAACGAAGGCGAAGCGGATCGCCGCCGCCATCGCGCCGGACACCGAGGCCGAGGCGCCAATCATCGGCGCTACCGCGTGCTCATGGGTGACGAGATGGGCGAGCGCGCCTGCCGCCGCCGTCACCGCGAGGAACAGGAAGAACCTGATGGTGCCAAAGCGCCGCGCCAGCGCGCTGCCGAACGGCAACAGCCACAGCACGTTGAAGCCGAGATGGGTGAGATTGGCGTGCAGCAGCGAATAGGTGACGAAGGTCCAGACCTTGGCGCCAGCCCCGCCGGGAATCTCCAGATTGAGCAGCGAGGAATCGTAGCGCTTCGGGATGAAGCCGAAGACGTCGATGGTCCAGTTCTCGAGCTCCGGCGGCAGCAGCACCCGCAGATGGATTACCGCGAGCAAAAGGATATAGGCGGTCAGCGCGAACGGCAGCGTCAGGATCGGCTCGCGCGGAGCCTCCTCAACGACGGCCGGCACCCCAAGCGAAGCATCTTGCGACGGAGGATCTTGCGGTGGAGAATTTGGCGGGGAATCCAAGGCGGCTTCGCTTTCAGGCGCGATCGGAGCGACAGTCTTGACCACAAGCCTTGGAGATAGTCGTCTTTGCCCGCCCTGCGCAAGTGCACAAAAGGAAAAGGCAGGGCCCCTGGGAAAGCCCTGCCTATCCGTGTCGGACTTCCGGTACCCAGAGAGACGGGAGTATCCCCACCCCTCCCCGCGGCCGGTGACCAAACTGTTTGACGCCTGTGTACAGGCCTCGCCGAGAACCTGGAGAAAAGCGGCGAGGCTTGCGACCGCGGTCACCATAGCAACAGGGCGGCGCACGGAAAGCGCATAGTTAATTTAACGTTAACGACGCAAAGGCAGCGCCAAGGGCGCCGAAAACGCCGCGGCGGCATGGACGCTGCAAAGCCCCTCCTGCACAACAACACAGGGATCGCGGCTGCACTGAAGCGGGACAGGTTTGTCTCGCAAGGTTGCGCCCCGGGGTAAGCGTTCAGTCATGAAACATCCGTCGAGCCGCGAGTTCTTCGCATATTGGAACGAGAAGCGCGGCACTGCGCGGGCGCCAGACCGGGCCGATATCGATCCGGCCGCCGTGCGCGGCCTGCTCGGAGACATCTTCGTGCTGTCCTGCGAGCCCAATCTCGGCTTCCCGTTCCGCGTCGCGGGCACGCGCGTCTGCGCGCTCGCCGGGTGCGACCTCAAGGATTCGAGCTTTGCGGCGCTGTTCGACGAGGCCAGCCGCCGCGAGATCGAGGAGATCACGACCATCGTCGCCGACGAGAGCCTCGGCGCAATCGCCGGCGTCACCGCCGCGCGCGAGGACGGCAGCAAGGCGCATCTCGAGCTGCTGCTACTGCCGTTCAACGCCCGCCCGCATACACCGGTGAGCGTGACAGGCGTGCTCGCGCCGTTCGACGACGAATGCGGCGCGCTCGGCCCGTTCGCCCTCACCTCCTGGCGCTATCTGCACCAGCCGGAAAAACTGCTGCCGCGCGCGATCCGCAAGCTGCAGATCGCACGCGGGCTGATGGTGTATGAGGGGCTGCGCTAGCAGTGCACCCTGCTCACGGCATCGCCAGATGCCAGGCGCCGTTGAGAAAGCCGTCGCCGGTGACGTCGCCGGGCTTGGTGTCCTTGGCGAAGGTGTAGAGAGGCTTGCCCTTGTAGGCCCACTGCTTCGAGCCGTCGTCGCGCGTGATGACGGTGTAGCCGTCGGCGGCGGCATCGCTGGCCTCGGCCTTCAGCACCGGCCAGTTGCTCGCACACGGACCATTACAGGCCGACTTGCCGTCAGCATCCTTGTCGAACGTATAGAGCGACATGCCCTTGGCGTCGGTGAGCACATTGCCCTTGTCGGTCTTGGTCGGCGGTGCCGCGAAAGCGGCGGGAACCAGCGCCAGCGATATTGCGAGCGTGAGCGCGAGGCGGATCGAGGATGTCGTCATGGTCTCTCCTGTCATGCAATGGGCTTGCATGGGGTAGGACGCCGCGCGAGCCGCCGTATTCCTGAGATGGCGGCAAGGATTTTTTTCGCTGCACGCATCGTTACATCGGAATAAACTGGGATGATGGAGACGGAACGACGGGTCGACATGAGCAAGCCGCATTGGCGTCCCGCGCACGCCTCCGATCTGCCGGCGATCAGCACGATCGCAGCGCGGATCCATCCTGATCTGCCTGAACGCCCCGAGGTGTTCGCGGAAAAGATGCGGCTCTATCCCGATGGCTGCCGCGTGCTTGCCACGGACGACGGGATCGTCGGTTACGGTCTCGCGCATCCCTGGATGCAGCACCGGATTCCGCCGCTCGACGGCCTGCTCGAGCAATTGCCCGGCGATGCGGATTGCCTCTATTTGCATGACGTCGCGGTGCTGCCCGACTTTCGCGGCGGCGTCGCGCGCGATTATGTGTTGGCGGTCGAACAGCTCGCGCGCGCGTCAGGGATCGCGACGCTCGCATTGGTGTCGGTCTACGCCACGCGGCCGCTGTGGGAGCGTCTCGGCTTTCGGCCCGTCACGGCGGATGCGGAGCTGCGGGCAAAGATTGCGACCTACGGCGACAGCGCAACCTACATGCTGCGCGATCTCGCTGCGACGTAACGCCCCTCCCCGTCGACGCCGGAAGGCGGCCGTCAGGCGCGATGCTTCTTTTTCGGCTTCGGCTTCTTTCCGGCAGTGCCCTTCTCAGACCACGACGTGACCGAGGGCTCAGCGTGGCCCGGCTTGTTCTTGTGCTTTTTCTTCTTTGCGAAGGAAGGCGCATCGTCGAATTTCGGTGTGCGCTCGCCGTACGGCTTTTCGTGCGGCTTGCCGTGTGGCTTGCCTTGCGGTTTGAACCCGCTCGGCTCGCGCGCGCGGTCGCCCTGGCGGTCGCGATGATCGCTGTCGCCGCTCTCGCGCCGCGGCGCGTGGGACCGCTCTTCCGAAGCCGCCTGCCGCTGCGGCGCATCCGCCATCGGCTCGAGGCGGATATTGTCTTCCTTGTCCGGACGCTTGATCTTCACGGCGAAGGATTCCGCGACCCGCTCGGAAATTTCGAACTCGGTCGTGGTGTCCATGATCTTGATCGCGCCGATGTCGTTCTTGTCGATGCCGCCACGACGGCAGATCATCGGCAACAGCCAGCGCGCTTCCGCGTTCTTTTTTCGTCCGATGTTGGCCCGGAACCAGACGCTGCCATCCGCCATGCCATGTTTCGACGACGATTTGCCCGCTTTGGGACGAGCCCTTTCGGGCCGATCATCGCCACGCGAAGCGCGGACATCGTCACGCGGAGCGCGCGTATCATTGCGACCGCGATCCTCGCGCGGCCGGCTGCTCCGCTCGCCGGGATCCATGATGTCTTCGGGCGACGGCAGCCGCGCGCGATAGAGCCGTGCAAGTGAGGCGGCGATCTCCTCGGCCGACCGCTCGGCCAATAGCGCCTGCGCCAGCGCCAGATCGTCGGCGGTGGTCTCTTCCGTGAACAGCACGTCCTTCATGCGCTCGTGATCGAGTTTGCGGATCTCATCCGGCTGCGGCGCCGTCCCCCAGACCGCGTCGATGCCCGAGACGTTCAGCAGCATTTCCGCACGCCGCCGCCGCACGGGCGGCACCAGCATGACGCTCGTCCCCTTGCGGCCCGCGCGGCCGGTGCGGCCGGAGCGATGCTGCATGACCTCGGCGTCGTTGGGCAGGTCGGCATGAATGACGAGATCGAGGCTCGGCAGATCGATGCCGCGGGCGGCGACGTCGGTCGCCACGCAGACGCGCGAGCGTCCGTCCCGCAGCGACTGCAGCGCCGTGGTTCGCTCGTTCTGCGTCAATTCACCGGACAGAGCGACCACGGAGAAGCCGCGCTCCAGCAGCGCCGCCTGCAAATGCCGGACGCCATCGCGCGTGCTGCAGAATACCAGCGCGCTCGGCGCCTCGTAGAAGCGCAGCACGTTGACGACGGCGTGCTCGGCATCGCCGGGCGCGATCCGGATCGCGCGGTACTCGATATCGGCATGACCGCCTTCGTCGCCGGCGACCTCGATCCGGAACGCCCGCTGCTGATACTGCTTGGCCAGCGCGACGATGCCGCGCGGGAATGTCGCCGAGAACATCAGGGTGCGGCGCGTGTCCGGCGTCGTCTTGAGGATGAACTCCATGTCCTCGCGAAAGCCGAGATTGAGCATCTCGTCGGCCTCGTCGAGCACGACCACCTTCAATTCCGAAATATCGAGACGGCCGCGGCGCAAATGATCGCACAACCGGCCGGGCGTACCGACGACGATATGAGCGCCGGCCGCAAGCTCGCGCTGCTCGCGCCTGGGGTCCATGCCGCCGACGCAGGAGACGACGCGTCCGCTCGCATGCTCGTACAGCCACGCCAGCTCGCGATGGACCTGCAAGGCAAGCTCGCGGGTCGGCGCCACGATCAGGGCGAGCGGTGCACCCGCGCGGTCGAACCGCTCGGCGTCGCCCAACAGATCCTTAGCCATGGCCAGCCCGTAGGCCAGCGTCTTGCCGGAGCCGGTCTGGGCCGAAACCAAGAGGTCGCGGTCTGCGGCCTCGTCCGTGAGCACGGCGAGCTGAACGGGGGTCGGACGGTCGTAATTGCGCTCGGCCAAAGCTCGGGCGAGCGGCGCACTCATGGTCGGAAAAGACACGGGATAAACCTTGGTTGGTCCAGGCGCGGAACGTCGAGCCGCGCGACCTGAAGCTGCGTAGGCGGCAAATGGTCCAGCCGCACGCGTGGTGATTTGATTTGGACGCTCTTTACGCCAAGTGCGGGCAAATCACCATGCCTATGACGCATGGCTTTGGTAATGCCGAGAACAAGCTTACTGGCCAGCTCGACCCACTACATCCAGCGTTTTCGGGCCGTTTCGCTGCATATAGCGGGATTTTGCGCCGAAGCCCCCGCCGCGCTGCGCAAGCTCGCATAGAGGAGCCACGCGCGGGCCCTAATCCCTGGAGGTCACCAGCCTGCCGAATCCGCCGGCCAGCCTGGCTCTGGCCCGCGCAACGGTGTCCCTCGCCGCCCGGCCCAAGGCGCGGACCGCGCGCCAGGCTTCGGTTGCCTGCAGCCAAGCTCTCACCTCGGTGAACTTCCCATAGACCCAGGCAAAAGCCGGAATCCGCATCAGCTTGTCACGCGTGAGATGGAACAGGCGCTCGACCAACACCAGCTTGAGCAGCTCGCCGATGATGAACGTCACGGCCCCGCTCAGGACCTGGCCGGTTGCCGCGAGATAGGCCGCCACGGGCTTGACCGGCTCCAGGATAATGACGGGTACGGAAAACAGCGCGAGCGAGCAATAAGGCGACAGCGATCTGATCCAGCCGCGCAATCGCTTCAACTGGAGATGCCGCCCGATCCAGCGCGAGATCGGCCTCGCCACGGCCATGAAGACCGCATCCACCAGGAAGTAGATGGCGGCCAGGATGTAAGTGACGGGTTTCAGGATCCGCTTCACGATGAACTCTCCCGTGAACTGAAAGCCGAAACCCCAGTCTAAGTTTCACCCCGGCGTGAATAACTCGCGGGTTTCCGATGGAACTTTTCGTGCACAGGCCCGGAGCTTCGCGGTCAGATCTCCGCATAGACCTCCAAAAGATTGCCGTCGGGGTCGCGGAAGAACAACGTCCGATGCCCGAACGACTGGTTGGTCGGCGGCGACAGCAACGCAACGCGGTGCCGCACCAGTTCGTCGGCACACGCATCGACTTCGGCCGCGGACACCTTGAAGGCCAGTTGCAGCGAGGCACTCCCGTGCGGCGTCGGCGCGTCAGTCGCGGTCCGGCCCGGTGTAGCGAGAGCCAGCGTGTTGGGGCCCAAGCCGTACTCGATCCAGTTCGGCGACAGCTCCCGCAGCAGCGGAAACGCGAGGACGTCTTCATAGAAGCGGCGCATCGCCACCATGTCGCGCACGAAGATGACGGTGTAGTCGATCGCGCGGATGGCGTGGAAGGGAGAGCGGGTGGGTTGGGTCGGCTCGTTTGTCATCTCGTCCTTCATTCCAAACGCCGGCCCGTAGCCCGTATGGAGCGTAGCGGAATACGGGGAGCCACAGGCGAGAATCCCGGATTGCGCTGCGCTCCATCCGGGCTACGGATCATCTAACGCAGCAGCCCGCCACCATAGCGCAGCTCGTAAAGCAGCGCGCCATCCTCCTGCGCAATCGTCTCGATGCCGTGGAAGCGATCGAGCGCGCCCTCGACCTCGTTCCGATAAATCATGCCGTCCTGCACAAACCGATGCGGCCCCCGGTACGGCTCCTCCACGGATACGGCCAGCAACGCCTGGCGCAGGAATTTGTAGATCGCGAGGAAGATATCTCGATCCGTGATCTCTGCGCGGACGCCACCGCTATAGCTCATCGACCAGATGACGCGGTCATCTCGGGACACGGTCTCTTGGCCAACGAAAAACCCCATCCCGAAATAGATATCGCGATAGGCATAGGGTGCCGCGCGATGCTCGAGCTGCTTTGAGCCTCTGAGCAGCGGAGCGGCCACGGTGGCGTCGTCGTCGAGGCCAGCATAGGTCCGCCGCTTTGCTTCGACCAGAAACGCTGCGAGATCTCCGGGGATGGTCGACATCGGCTATTCCACCAGCTCCGGCCACGGCACGATGGTCGACTTCACCGTCTTCATCGCCATCGCGTCCCTGACCGCCTGCGCGACGCCCTCTTCCGTGAACGGATAGATCGTCTGCATCTTGAGCCAGGGATATTTGTCCGCCGTGCGATGGAGCATATCGACGCCGAGCGGCAGATCGTTGCCGCTAAAGCCCCAGGAGCCCAGCACATTGAGGTCCTTGGTGCAGATACGGTGCCAGGAGGTCTCGATCGAGCCGGCGTCGGTGAACTGGCCCATCTCGACATAGGTGCCGCCGTCACGCAGCATCTCGATGCCTTCGGGGCCGGCTGAGGGATGACCCGAACAATCCATCACCAGATCGGCGCCGAAACCACCGACGATGTCGCGCACGCGGGCGATGCGGTCTTGTGGTGACTTCAGTTCGTCGATATTCACCGTCGCCTCCGCGCCGAATTCGCGCGCGAGCTTGAGCCGCGGCTCCTCCGGCGCACCGACGCAGATCACGCGCCCTGCTCCCATCTCCTGCGCGGCGGCGACCGCGAGAATGCCGATCGGGCCCGAGCCCTGGATCACCACCGTGTCGCCCCAGGAAAAACCGCCGGCGCGGCTCGCGCGATTAAAAGCGCGGATGCAGGAGGTCAGCGGCTCCGACAGCGCACCCAACCGCAGCGACATGTCGTCAGGCAATTTGTAGATCTTGGTGCCCGGAAGCATGTCGAGATCGACATAGACATATTCGGCCCAGCCGCCCCACATGTGAGGCGCCTTGTCGAAGCCGAGATAGCGGCCGTAATAGACCGGCGTCAGGCACTTGTTGGCGGTCAGGGGATAATGGATGCAGTAATAGCAGCGGCCGCAGGGCATCAGCGGCGGGATCATCACTTTTGATCCGACCTTGAGCGGCTTGCTCATGAAGTCCTCGGTGAATTCGTCGCCGCATTCGACGACGATTCCGCCGAGTTCGTGGCCGAGCGTGAACGGCCATGGCAGCGGCTTCGGCCAATGCCCCTTCAGAATGTGCAAATCGGTGCCGCAGACGCCGCAGGCGCCGACCTTGATCAGCGCGGCCTTTTTGCCGACCTTCGGCCACGGCACGGTTTTGATGACAGGCTCGCTGCCTGGTCCTGCGTGGGTGCAGACGCGAATCTGGTCCATGGCGTGTCCTCGATGCCCGTCTGTTATGATTGATTGGTGCGGGCTGAGGCGAAGCGTATGTGAGATGCGCGCTGGTGCCAAGCCGCGGTCTCGTAGCCCGGATGAGCGAAGCGACATGCGGGACCAGCGTTCCCGGATATCGCTTCGCTCATCCGGGCTACGGGATCGTGGTCCACACACCCCCAAGCGTCTTGAGCGGCCGGCGGCGAACGTGTAGAGCCGCCCCATATTCCACCCAGGTGCCCTCTTGAACCCCCTCCCCCAAAATCCCGTGGTCGCGTCCGGCTCGTTCGCGGCGATGAAGTCGGTGCCCTACCGGCTCCAGTTCATCGCTTACGTGCTGGCGATGATGGCCGACAATATCGAGCATGTGATCAGCTATTGGGTGGTGTTCCAGAAATTCCATTCGCCAGCGCTGGCGGGCTTTGCGGTGCTGTCGCACTGGCTGCCGTTCCTGCTGTTCTCGGTCGCGGTCGGCGGGCTGGCCGACCGGGTCGATCCGCGCCGCATCATTCAATGCGGCATGCTGCTGTTCGTTGTTGCCTCAGCGGGATGGGGTTTCTTCTTCATCACCGACTCCATCCAGATGTGGCACGCCATGCTGCTGCTGGTGATCCATGGCTGCGCCGGCGTGTTGTGGCAGACGCCGAACCAGCTGCTGCTCTATGATCTCGTCGGCCCCGCCGACCTTCCGAGCGCGGTCCGGCTGAACGCGATGGCGCGCTATCTCGGCATTCTGGTCGGACCTGCCGTCGGCGGCATCATCATGCTCACGCTCGGCACCTCGCACGGCATCATCTTCAACACACTGTTCTATCTGCCGATGCTGCTATGGCTGTTCTGGGCGCCGGTGCGGGACCAGAGTGTCGCGGTGCGGCGCTTCGCCGTGCGCGGCCTTGCCGACATCAGGCTGACGATCCGCGCCATCGGCACCCAGCCGGTGCTGACGGCGATGACGTGGCTTGCCGGCCTTACCTCCTTCATGATCGGCAACGCCTATCACGCCCAGATGCCGGGCTTTGCCGGCGATCTCGGCCATGGCGATCCCGGAATCTCCTACAGCGTGCTGCTCGCGGCTGATGCGGCGGGCGCGCTGCTCGCCGGCATCGCGCTGGAATCCTGGGGACGGCTCAAGGGCACGCCGCGCACCGCGATCATGCTCGCGATGCTGTGGAGCGTGGCGCTGCTCGGCTTCGCCTCGGTGCGGATCTATCCGATCGCGATCGTGCTGTTGTTCTTTGCAGGCTTCTTCGAGCTGTCGTTCAACACCATGGCGCAGGCGCTGGTGCAGTTGAACGCGCCGTCAGACATTCGCGGCCGCGTCGTCGGCCTCTACAACATGGCGGGGCTCGGGATGCGGGCCTTCAGCGGCATCACGGTCGGACTGTTCGGCGCGGCGATTGGCATTCACTGGTCGCTCGGGGTCTCGGCCGCGGTGCTGCTGGCGCTGCTATGTCTTCTCTATGGGCGCGCGACGAGGAAGACGTAAGCTCAGAGCTTGCGGTTGACTCCGGCGTCTCCCCACCGCACGCTCGATACAGGGTTTGGGAGATGAAGCGTTGCGCAATCGCTGGGGCATACTTGCGATCCTGTTCGTCGTTCGCCTCACCATCGCGTTCCAGTTCCAGAGCGTGGCCGCGGTCGCGCCGCTGCTGCAGCAGAGCTTCGGCGTCGGACTCGCCGATATTGGCATCCTGATCGGACTCTATTTCACACCGGGCATCGTGCTGGCGCTGCCGGGCGGCGCGATCGGCCGGACGCTTGGCGACAAGCCCACCACGATCCTGGCGCTGCTGCTGATGACGGCGGGCAGCCTCGTCATGGCCACCACCGACGTCTGGGGCTGGCAGATGGCGGGCCGGCTCGCCTCCGGCGCCGGCGGCGTGCTGCTGACCGTGCAGCTCACCAAGATGGGCACCGACTGGTTTGCGGGGAAGGAGATCGCCACCGCGATGGCGATCTTCGTCAACTCCTGGCCGGCCGGCGTTGCGATCTCGCTGCTGGTGCTGCCGGCGATCGGCACGGCGTATGGCGCCGGCGCCGTGTTCCTCGTGGCCGGCGCGCTGACCGCGATCGGCATCGTGCTGATCATTTTCTACCAATCGCCGCCGGGAGCAACCGCCAGCGCGGCCGGCTCCGGGCGGCTTGATCCGCTCGCGCTTCTGGCGGTGATCGTCGCGGGTGCGATCTGGGGCCTTTATAATATCGGCTTCGCCATGATTTTCTCGTTCGGCCCCTCATTGCTCGTCGAGCGCGGCTGGAGCATTGCGGCGGCAGGCTCGGCGATCAGCCTCGTGATGTGGCTATCGGTGATCTCGGTGCCATCAGGCGGATATCTCGCCGATCGCACCAAGCGCCCCTTCGTGCTGGCGATCGCGGCCAGCCTGGTGGTCGCCGCCCTGCTGGCCTGGCTGACCCGGTCCGACGCTGTGATCGCGATCCTCGTCCTGGGCGGCTTGATCGGCGGCCTTCCCGCCGGCCCGATCATGAGCCTGGCCGCCCGCGTACTCGCGCCGGAGACACGAGCGGTCGGAATGGGCGTGTTCTACACTCTCTTCTATGCCGCGATGATGCTGGGGCCGGCGGTGGCGGGCCGGCTCGCCAAATCGGCCGGCACGGCCGCGGTCGCGCTCGACCTCGGCGCGATGACGGTGCTGGCCTGCCCGCCCCTGATGTGGCTTTTCGAACGCATTGTGGCTGTTCGTCATCGCCGCGCCCGATCCTAACGCGGCATTAACCCTGTGCACCTTAGGGTCGTCCCGGACTCCGCCAGGCGGGGGGTCGGGTTGTGAAAATGGCGTTGGCGCACAAAAAATTTCTTCCGGCCGCCGAGGAACGTCGGCGTTTCCAGCGGGTGAAGGTTCACCTGCTCGGCCGCTACATGCTACCGGACCGCCGGGAATTCCCCTGCCAGGTGATCAACATGTCGCCGGGCGGGCTGGCGCTGCTGGCCCCCGGCATCGGCAATGTCGGTGACCGCGTGGTCGCCTATCTCGACCATATCGGCCGCGTCGAGGGCAAGATCACCCGCATCATCGACAATGGCTTCGCCATGACGGTCGGTGCGACGCCGCGAAAGCGCGACAAGCTCGCAGCACAGCTGACCTGGCTCGCCAACCGCGACATTCTCAACCTGCCGGAAGACCGCCGCCACGATCGTATCGTGCCGCGCAACCCGATCGCGGTGCTGACGCTCGAGGACGGCACCAAGATGACCTGCCGCATCATCGACCTCTCGCTGTCGGGCGCCGCCATCGCCGCCGAGAACCGCCCCCCGCTGAAATCGACGGTTTTGCTCGGCCGGGTGCAGGGCCGCGTGGTCCGAAACCTCGAAGACGGCTTCGCGCTCGAGTTCATGCATTCGCAGCCGATTGAAACTCTCGAAGAGAGCGTTACCGCGCGGTAAAGCGCGAAGGCACCAAAACCACTGCATTTCCAGTACTGAAGGCGGCCTCCGCGATGCGGACGCCGCCTTTTTCATGGGTCGTGACGGGCCTCGCGCGGGTTAACGCGGAGGCTGCAGGTGCGTGCAAACAACGGTTCCGCCAGCGTTTCCGCGTTAATCGATAAAATTTGAATCAATTGCAGTCATATCGAATTTTATTCGAGTTTGACTCAAGTATAGATCGAATTCGCCGCGTGTTTTACTTGCATTCGTCTCGACTTGACTTGACTGACTTAGCGGCAACTCAAAAGCTCCCTGCGCAATGTGGTCCCAACAAGAAACGGGGGCCGCAATGTTTGATTTCAGGGGACAGGGGAAGGGATTGGCGCTGGCCGCCATGCTCTTCGGAATGAGCGCGGCAGCGCAGGCCGGCGAAGGCCGTCTGCTCTACGCAAGCCTCGGCGACACCACGCGTGCGCCGATCGGCTGGGTCGAGTTCTGTGCGGATAATGCCGCCCAATGCCAGGGCGCACCGACGCAACCGCGCGACATCGTGATGTCGCAGGCTGCATGGCGCGACCTCGTCAAGGTCAATCGCTGGGTCAACGAGACCGTCAAGCCTTTGACCGACCAGGAGCACTGGGGCGTGATCGAAAAGTGGTCGCTGCCGTCGGACGGTTACGGCGACTGTGAAGACTACGTGCTGTTGAAGCGCAAGATGCTGATCGATGCCGGATGGCCGCGCGAGGCCCTGCTCATCACCGTCGTGCGCGACAAGAAGGGCGAAGGACACGCTGTGCTGACGGTGAAGACCGACAAGGGCGAGTTCGTTCTCGACAATCAGAACGAGAACGTCGTTGCCTGGACGGAGACCGGCTACCGCTTCGTCAAGCGCCAGTCGCAGAGCGATCCCAACGTCTGGGTCTCGCTCGGCGACACCAAGCCGGCGGTCTCCACCGCCAGCGCGAGAGATTAGTAAAGACAAACGAAAGAGATACGCGACCCGGTCACATCCCCACCCCTCCCCGTCCCAGACCGGTTCGCGCGCGGCCAGCCATCCCCCAATGGCTGGCCGCAACTTTTTTGGGGGATGTGCTTCGCTTAGTCCTGCGGTGTCTGCCGCGACCAGGGCACGCGCGCGGCGGTGAAATCCCGCCATGTGCTTTGCAGGGCGGGCTGCACCCCGACCGACGCGCGTGCCTGCCAACCGGCGATCGCCGCCGCGGCGATGGCGCAGTCGGGCTCGGCATCAAGCCCGTCGAGCAATGATGCCGTGACCGCCATATCGTTGAAGGCGCCAAGCTGCTCCTGCAGGCCGGCGAGCCTGCGCGAGAATTTTCGCGTGGATTTGCGGTCCGCGAACAGCGGCAGCAGAAACTCGCTGAGATAGCGCAGCCGCTTGGTCGCGAGCCGCAGGCGGTGCAACTGTTCGGCGGAAAGTGACTTGAAGCGGCGGCCGCGCTTGAGCACCTTGGCGTATTGCGCCGATAGGATGCGTGCCGCGAAGTCGGCCGCGGGTTCGGCGAGCTGGCCGAGATCCTGCGCGGCGACGTCGTTGCGCCAGCCGCGCGCCTCGATCCACCCGCCGAGGCTGATCAGGAACATCGCGCAGCGGCGATCGTCGAGCGCATCGTGCGCCTTGCGATAGGCGTCGGACTGGCGCCCGGCCGCGGCCAGGCCCAGCGCATCGAAGCCCGCGACCGACGGACAGGCTGTTGCGATCGTCGGCAGGGTATCGAGCCGGAACACATCCCAGTCGCGCGCGGCGGACAAATCCTGCGCCAGCCATTCGGCTTCGGTTCGCAGCGTATCGACGTTGCTCGACACGCCCGCCGAACGCATCAGATCCAGCACCGACCGCAGCCGGCGCAGCGAGACGCGCAGCTGATGGATTCCTTCCGGATTGCGGCCGTCCTCGGCCGCCGGCAGCGACTGAAGCAAATGGAGGAAGCAGGAACGCAGGATTGTCGCGAACGCCTCGTCCAATGTCACCGACGGATCGAGACGAAGTTTTCGCGGACGCCGCGCCGAGGGCGGCTTGTCGGCGGCAAGATCGAAGCCGCGCGCCGATTTGGTGCGGATGGACGGCTTTACGTCGCCGTGCTCCGCGAGCCGCAGCGCAATCTCGTAGATCGCGCTCGCGCTGCCGCTCTTGAGCTCCAGCTCGATCTCGCTCACGGGCAGTGAACGGTCCCCGGCCGTCAACTCGCCCCGGTCGAAGGCGATCTCGACCGTGCCTGACGGCAGGTCAATCATCCGCGCATGACGATGGACATCGGCGGTGACGACCGCTTCGAGCGGCCGCGCTTCCACTCGGCCGCGAAGCTTCTCCGGAATGAAGGGCATCGCGAGAGCCAGATCGGGCGCAAGCGAAGGCACGCGCGCCTCCCACTCACCGCGACGGAGCGGATCGTGCGCCGCATCGGTCTTGACGGTTTGCACGAAGCGCGCACCGCTCTGACGAACACGCAAGCTAAAGCCGTTGCGACGCAACGTCCGCTCCGGCGTGTCGTAATAGACGGACTTGAGATGTTTGCGCGTGCCCTTGTTGCACGCGTTCGCCGCGATCACGGGCGCAGCGTTGAAATGCGCCATGCGATCGGCATCGATCAGAAGCTTGAGCTCGATCTCGCCGGCGGCATGCGCCGCAGCGCTCGACGGGATTGGTTCCGTTTCCGGTTTCGCGTCTTGCGATGGCGTCTGATCGATCACAGCGCCCTCGACGATCACAGGTTCCGCAACGAGCTCGGCGGGTTCACGCTGCCTGAAGAAGCCGGCTGCGACTTGCGTTCTCTTGTTGTCCTTCGCAACAGGATTCCCATCCCGCGGGCTCGGGTGCTTGCGAACCGGCGTTGCGTCTGACTTCAGCATTTACAGGTACATGACAGTTCAATGACAGAGCGTCATCGTATAGCCGGTGCGGCTCGCGAGCACTAGTCACGTGACGTCGCAGCGCCCGACTTCCACACGAGGCTGCGAGCGACTTGACCACAGGAACTAAATTGCCGCCGGGCGCAGCAAGCGATCGAATTGTCTGCGAATCCTGCCTTTCTCGAAACCGAGATGAACGCGTCAGCGAGCTTGACTCATGCCAACCTTCCCGCAATCGGTGACGATGGCGTCGAGCGCGCTGCCCTGTCCCCCGTCGGTTGCTTCGTCGGGTAGCGGCACAGGCAATCACAAGGAGCTGCCATGACGTCGTTCCGCCCCGTCATCGCGTTGTCCAGGGGCCTCGAGGTCCTGCGGGTGATCAACCAGGAACGGCAGTCGACCGTCGGCTCGCTGCACAAGGCGACGGGGCTCAACAAGTCAACGATCGTCCGCATGCTCGAGACGCTGGAGCATGAAGGTTATGTGGTGCGCCGTACCGAGCCGGCCAGCTACGCGCCGACGGGACGCGCGCTGCTGCTCAGCGCAGGCTATGACGAGCCGACCTGGATTGGCGGCATCGCCGAACCCATCCTCAACAAATTCCGCAAGCAGATCCACTGGCCGTCAGACATTGCCGTGCTCGATCAGGAGTCCATGGTCATCGCCCACACGACGCGGGTAGACGGCTCGCTGCTGTTCAGCCGCCCGCCGGGTTTTCGCTTTCCCGTCCTCGGGACCTCGATGGGACGCGCCTATCTCGCCTTCTGCGAGCCCGCCGAGCAGGAGCGCATTGCCGCGCGGCTTGCCCTCGGTCCCGAGCCCTGGAACGATCTGGCCCGCAATCCCGACAAGCTCACCAAGGCGCTGCGCACGATTCGCAAAGCCGGGTTCGCGGTGATGGACGAGACCTACAGCCGCAGTATCTTCGGCGGCGCAGTCTGGGCGCTTGGCGTTCCCGTCGCGCTTCAGAACCGGCTGTTCGGCAGCATGAACGTGATGATGCTCCGCGAAGCAGTCAGTCCGGAGGAAGGCATACGCCGCTTCGTACCTCCGATGAAGAGGGTCGCTTCCGCACTTGCCGAGGCGCTCGGCGCCAAGCTTGCCGCGCCGGGTTCACCTGCAGGTCGGCGATGATCATTTCACACAGTGAAACGATATTTTGATTTCTTGACCCTCCTGCTTGCCCGTGTGACACCTCGTTGCGGTGGCTGCCGGCTGCCCAATGACACAGGGAAAAGAGGGAGGCCGAAGTGCGGACATCCGCGAGAATTTGGGCTGCCGCGATTGCATGCCTGACGATAGCCGCTTCTGAAACGGCTTGGGCCGAGGCCTGGCCGACCCGGGCAATCAAGATCGTCGTCTCCACGCCGGCAGGCGGCATCACCGATGCCTTCGCCCGCGCCTATGGCGACTACATCTCGCAGAAGCTCGGCCAGCCGGTCATTGTCGAAAACAAAACCGGAGCCAGCGGTGCGCTGGCAGCACAGTCGGTGAAGGATTCTCCGGCGGACGGTTACACGCTGATGTACACGATCTCGTCCACCTTGCTCGGTAACCGGCTGCTGCTGAAATCGCTGGCCTATGATCCGGACAAGGATTTCACGATCGTAGCGGTGACGCCTTCGGGGCATCTGCCGCTGGTGGTTCATTCCGCCACCAACGCAAAGACGATCGAAGAGTTCGTCGCCTATGCGCGTGGCAACAAGGTCACGGCCGGCTCGTACGGGATCGGCTCGTTCGCGCATATTGCGATCGCCGAGCTCAACCGCCAATTCGGTCTCGACATTTCCATCGTGCATTACCGCGGCGAAGCGCCGATGTGGCAGGATCTTGCAGCCGGGGTCATCCAGGCGGCGGTCGGCAGCTATCAGGCCGCGCTTCCGGTGCTCGATACCGGAATCGGCCGCCCGATTGCCGTGCCGACACCGGTGCGCATGAAGAAGCTGCCCGAGACCAAGACATTTGCCGAGCAAGGGGTCACCGGCAATGTCTTCCAGCTCATCAGCTTTACCGCGCTGGTGGCGCCCGCTGCGATGCCGGCAGACCGGATCGACATGCTCGCCAAGCTGATGGTCGAAGGCGGCAAGACGGAGCGCGTGCAGAAGCTGCTCGATGCTTTCGGCGTCGACCAGCCGGCCATGGACCGCGCATCCTCGCTTGCACTCTACGAAAAGGAAGGGCCGGTCTGGCTCGAGTCGATCAAGACGCTCGGATTGGAGCCGCAATAGCCGCCGCCGCGCTCGCCCGGGTGCGGACACCTCCTGGAGGTCAGTCCCCGAGCACATCCGCGAGCCGCAATTCGTCGGCGGCGGGATCCTTCAGGAACAGCTCGGCCTCGATCTCGTTCAGATGCGACAACATCTGCGCGCGCGCGGCCTCCCTGTCGCATTTGCGGATGGCGGCGACGATTCCGGCGTGATGATCGGTGCCGCAGGCCGGCGTGTCGTGCCGGCGGTAGAGCAGGATGATCAGCGAGGAGCGCGCAATCAGCTCCTTGAGAAAACCGAGATAGATGCTGTGGCCACTCATCTCGGCGACGAGCCGATGGAAATCGCCGGAGAGGCGGACCGAAGCACGCGCGTCGCCACGCAGCTCCGCCTCGCGTTCTTCGGCAAGATGCCGCTGAAGACGCCCGATCCAGGCAGGCGACACCGCGTCAACGGCGTGATCGACGATCGTCGGCTCGATCAGGCGGCGCGCCTCGAACACTTCGCGGGCGTCCGCAGGCGTCGGCCGCGCGACGAAGGCGCCGCGGTTCTTCTCGATGTTGACGATGCCCTCATGGGCGAGCTGTTGCAGCGCGGTGCGAACCAGCGTTCGGCTTGAGCCGTAGATCTCGCCGATCTCGTCCTCGCCGAGTTTCGTACCGGGCAGCAGGCGATGCTCGAGGATCGCCGCGGTCACGCCTTCCCGGATGCGGCTGACGCGATCGCTCGCATCGGGCGCGTCGGATTTCGGTCGGGACTTGGCGGCCATGGGGGTGAGGACTCGATCGTCGAAGATGGCGTCGAATCCTAATCGACGAGCTGTATCCAATCACAGGCGAAACTTTATACAATCCGCGCCTGTTTTGTGTGCACGCAACTGCGAAGGCGGCGAGCCGCCCAGACCCATGGAATTCGATCTAACGATCTGAGTCCGCTGCACTGTTTTGAAATTCGGCCGGCAGAGAGCGATTCAAGCACGATTGGCATGGACCTTGCGGAGAGAGGCGCAGCATCGCCCTCGCCCCGGACACGCCATGGCCACTCCCGCCGCCCTCGAACTGGTCGCCGTCAGCAAGCGCTACGACACGACGCTGGCGGTCGACACCGTCAATTTGAAGATCCCGGCCGGCACCTATTGCTGCCTGCTCGGCCCCTCCGGCTGCGGCAAGACCTCGACCTTGCGCATGATCGCCGGCCACGAGGCGGTCAGCGAAGGCGACATCATCCTGGGTCCGCAGAACGTCACCGATCTCGAACCCGCCAAGCGCGGCACGGCGATGATGTTCCAGTCTTACGCGCTGTTTCCGCACCTCACCGTGATCGACAATGTGGCGTTTGCCCTGAAAATGCGCGGCATCGACCGGGCGACGCGGCATAAGCGCGCCGGCGAGTTGCTCGAGCTGGTCGCGATGACGCCCTACGCGGCCCGCCTCCCCGCGCAGCTCTCCGGCGGCCAGCAGCAGCGCGTTGCGCTCGCCCGCGCGCTGATCACCGAGCCGCAGATCCTGTTGCTCGACGAGCCGCTCTCTGCGCTCGATCCGTTCCTGCGGGTGAAGATGCGGGGCGAATTGAAGCGGCTGCAGCGCGAGCTCGGCATCAGCTTCGTTCAGGTCACGCACGGCCAGGAAGAGGCGATGGCGCTCGCCGACCACATCGTGGTGATGAACCAGGGCAGGATTGAACAGCAGGGAAGTGCCCGCGACATCTTCCATCATCCCCGCACCGAATTCGTGGCGCGCTTCATCGGCGGCCACAACGTCCTCAGCGACGCAGGCAAACTCATCGCCGTGCGCGCCGATCAGCTCGGCATCGTGCCGATCGCCGACGGCGCGGTCGGCGCGCCGGCGCTGCTGACCCAGACCGAGTACCAGGGCTCCTACATCGCCGTCTCGCTCACGCTCGAAGACGGGACCGCCCTGTTCTCCCACCTCCCCGAGGCCGCCTTCGACGTCCACCAGTTCCGGCCGGGCGATCGCGTGCTGGCTACCTGGGATCCCGCCAAGGCGCAACGTCTGCAATAGCGCCGATCAATCACCGGAATGCGCAACAGAGGAGTGAGTGATATGACCGAAACGACCAGGAAGAAGGGCCTTAGCCGCCGCACGCTACTCAAGAGCACCGCGGGTCTCGCTGGCCTTGCCGCCGGCTCCGGCGCCATCACCGGCTTTCCCTATGTGATGTCGGCCGAGCCGAAGGTGCTGCGCTATCTCGGCACCGCCGTGAACGAGGGCGACGAGATTTCCAAGCAGTGCTTGAAGGACACCGGCATCAAGATCGAATACATCACCGCGACCACCGACGACGTCACCAAGCGCGTGATGACCCAGCCGAACTCCTTCGACGTGCTGGACACCGAATATTTCGCGCTGAAGAAGATCGTGCCCTCGGGCAACATCCTTGCCCTCGACGCCAGGAAGATCAAGGAATTCGACAACATCACGCCTGTCTTCACCAAGGGCCAGACGCCCGGCGGCAAGAAGATCGGCGGCCAGGGCACCGCACCCTGGAAGGTGCTCTATCTCGAAGGCAAGGACTCCAAGAAGTTCGCGACGTCCGCGACCGAATTCGTCACCCTGATCCCGACCGTCTACAACGCCGACACGCTCGGCATCCGGCCCGACATCATCAAGCGTCCGATCAGCTCGTGGGCCGAGCTGCTCAATCCCGAATTCAAGGGCAAGGCCTCGATTCTCAACATCCCCTCGATCGGCATCATGGATGCCGCGATGGTCGTGGAAGCCACCGGCAAGTACAAATATGCCGACAAGGGCAACATGACCAAGGAAGAGATCGATCTCACCATGAAGGTGATGACCGAGGCCAAGAAGGCCGGTCAGTTCCGCGCCTTCTGGAAAGACTTCAACGAGAGCGTCAACCTAATGGCCTCGGGCGAGACCGTCATCCAGTCGATGTGGTCGCCGGCGGTGACGAAGGTCCGCTCGATGGGGATTGCCTGCACCTTCCAGCCGCTCAAGGAAGGCTATCGCTCCTGGGCCTCGGGCTTCTGCGTTTCCAAGGGCGTCTCGGGTGCGAAGCTCGAATGGGCCTATGAGTTCGTCAACTGGTTCCTGTCCGGCTACGCCGGCGCCTATCTCAACCGCCAAGGCTACTACTCAGCCGTGCTCTCCACGGCGAAGGCGCATATGGAGCCTTACGAGTGGGCCTACTGGATGGAAGGCAAGGCGGCCGAGAAGGACATCAAGGCGCCCGACGGCTCGCTGCTCGAAAAGGCCGGCGCCGTGCGCGACGGCGGCTCTTACGAAGACCGCATGGGCGGCGTCGCCTGCTGGAACGCCGTGATGGACGAGAACGACTACATGGTCCGCAAGTGGAACGAGTTCATCGCGGCGTAATCTGATGGACACGTCAGAGGACATCCTGCAACAGGCATCCCCGGACCTGGTCCGGGGATCGGAGACGGCGCGCCGCCGCAAAGCGGTGCGACTGTCACCCTCCTTCATCTCCTGGCTTCAGGCCGGGCCGATGATGCTGGTGTTCCTCGCCTTCTTCCTGATCCCGCTCGTCTTCGTCGTCATCGTCTCGTTCTGGGACTACAACGAATATCAGTTGCTGCCGGCCTTCTCGGGCCGCGGCTACACCGACACGTTCGAGGGCTGCATCGCGCAGCTCCCCGATCTCTGCACCATCGCCAAGACTTATCTGAAGACGCTGAAGCTGTGCTTCCTCGTGTGGATCATCACACTCTTCATCGGCTTCTGGGTCGCCTACTTCCTCGCCTTCCACGTCAAATCCAAAACCTGGCAGATGGGACTGTCACTGCTCTGCACGATTCCGTTCTGGACCTCCAACGTGATCCGCATGATCGCCTGGATCCCGCTGCTCGGGCGCAATGGCCTTGTCAACTCAGGCTTGGTCAAGACGGGGCTGATCAACCATCCCGTTGAATGGCTGCTGTTCTCCGAATTCTCCGTGGTGCTGGCGCTGGTGCACCTCTTCACCTTCTTCATGGTGGTGCCGATCTTCAACTCGATGGTGCGCATCGACAAATCGCTGATCGAGGCTGCCTATGACGCCGGCGCGACCGGCTTCCAGACGCTCGTCAACGTCATCATCCCGCTCGCCAAGCCCGGCATCGTGATCGGCTCGATCTTCGTCATCACCATCGTGATGGGCGACTTCATCACCATCGGCGTAATGGGTGGCCAGCAGATCGCGGCAGCCGGCAAGATCATCGAGACGCGGGTGAACGCGCTGCAATTCCCGGCCGCCGCGGCCAACGCCGTGATCCTGCTCGTCATCACGTTCCTGATCATCACCATGATGTCGCGCATCGTCGACATCAAGAAGGAGCTCTAGAGCATGAAGGAAGGACGCCCGCGCTCTTTCTACGTGCTTGCGATCTTCTTCGCAGCCTACACGCTGTTTCTCTACGGCCCGATGATCGCGATCTACGTGCTGTCGTTCCAGGGGCCGCAGGGCGGCCTCACCTTCCCGATGAACGGTGTGTCGACTTTCTGGATCGCAAAACTGTTCCAGGGCACCGGCATCGTCGATCTCGGCGCGGCCTTTCGCCGTTCGCTGCTGCTCGGCATTATCGTGATGATCGTTACCGTCGTGCTGTCGGTCGCCGCGGGCATGGCGTTTCGCCGCAAGTTCAAGGCGCAGAGCATTTTGTTTTATTCGGCGATCGCGAGCCTGATCGTGCCCTCGATCATCACATCGCTCGGCATCTCGCTCGAATTCCGCATCATCGACGATCTGATCAAGGCGCATTGGAACGAGAATTTCGAGACCTCGATGGGGCTGCTCACCTCGGGCCTCGGTGCACATTTGACCTGGACACTGCCGTTCGGCCTACTCATCATGTTCGCGATCTTCAACCGCTTCGACCCGCGCCTCGAGGAAGCCGCGCGCGATCTCGGCGCGACGCCGTGGCAGGCCTTCCGTCATGTCGTGCTGCCGATCATCCTGCCCTCCGTGATCGGCATTGGACTGTTCGGCTTCACGCTATCCTGGGACGAGCTCGCACGCTCCAGCCAGGCGATCGGTGCGGTGAACACGTTGCCGCTCGATCTCCAGGGCCTCACCACCACCGTGACCAACCCCGACATCTATGCGCTCGGCACCGTGATCTCCGCCGTCTCGTTCACGGTGATCAGCCTTGCGCTCGGCACCATCCACGTGTTGAACAGGCGGCAGGCGGCCAAAGGCTCGGACGCCGGCAAAGGGCTTGTCTGATCTGATGCGACTCCACGTCGTCAACCCCAACACTACGGCGTCGATGACGGCGAAGATCGCCGCCGCGGCGCGCAGCATCGCCCTGCCCGACACATTGATCGACGCGCGCCAGCCGGCGATGGGTCCGGTTTCGATCGAGGGATTTTACGACGAGGCCTTCGCCGTCCCCGGCATGCTCGGCTGCATCCGCGAGGCCGATCGCGACGGCGCGGACGCGCATATCATCGCCTGCTTCGACGACACCGGCCTCGACGCCGCGCGCGCCGCGGCAAAGGCACCCGTGATCGGCATTGGCGAGGCGGGCTTTCACATGGCGAGCCTGATCGCCGCGCGCTTCGCCGTGGTGACGACGCTCGGTGTCTCGATCGTGCCGATCGAGCATAATTTGCGGAAATACGGCCTGGCTGAGCGCTGCGCCCGCGTCCGCGCCGCCGAGGTGCCGGTGCTCGCGTTGGAGGAGCGCAACACCGACGCGCTCGCAAAAATCTCCACGGAGATCACAGCCACGATCCGCGACGACCGCGCGGAGGCCATCGTGCTCGGTTGCGCCGGCATGGCCGATCTCGCCAATGAACTCGCCGCCACGCACGGCCTGCCCGTGATCGACGGCGTCGCCGCCGCGGTGACCTTGGCGGAATCACTGGTGCGACTGGGACTGAAGACCTCCCGGCTCGGGCCCTACGCGGCGCCGCGCTCGAAGACCTATTCAGGTCCGTTTTCGCCGTTTCAGCCCTGATCTCTGCCCCTGACGGGCGTTCGGAGGCGTCAAGGCCTCATGATTGTTGGTTTTTTTGCTCTTAGCCTCTTTTTGGTCCCATTCCTTGCCGAAACGTAACGCTTTCGGGACACCCGGCGGCCTCAGGGTTGCCGGTCTTCGCCACTCACCAAGTTTCAATTTGGGTTTTGTCAGCGATGATCGATCTCGCAGAGGACGCACCGTCCAACCCGCTTCTTCGCCTCGGCGCTCAGCCCATCGCGCTGACCGCCGCCGCCCTCCTCCTGCTGATCGCCGGTGTGACCTCGATCGCGATCTGGCGCGCCTATACCGGCTCAGCTCCTGAGACCGACCGGGTGGTGGCGTCGCGGCAGCTTCAGGCTCGCACCGCACAGGCGTCCGAGCAGCTGGTCGAGAAGACCAAGGGGCTGGAAGCAACCCAGCAGGAATCGATTGATCAGCTTCAGGTCGTGCAGGACCAGCTTCAGAGTGTGAAGCGCTTGCTCGCATTCCAGCAGGCCGACACCAAGCGTCTGTCCGAGCAGGTCACGACACTGAACGAATCCATCGACGGCCTGCGGCAATCCTTTGCCAGCGCCCGGGCGAGCGAGGCGGAGACTCCCTCGGTTACCCGCAGGAAACCTGCACGGCATCGTGTCCATGCCAGTGCACGCAAGCGCTCGCGCGGCTGAGCAGCCGTCGCCGCCTAAATTTTTGGACTTGTGAACTGGATCACATTCGCCCGTGTGATTCCAAGCGATGCTCGCCGTTACCGGATGGCGTGAGCCGATTTCAATGTCCGGGGCTGGCAAGGTCGTTGACGGTATATTGCGTCAGCGACCTTGTTTTTTAACGGGTACCGCCGCCTATTCGCAGACATCCACGGGGCGGATGCGCCAGCCCGACGGCGTCATGACGCGCTTGCGCACGACGTAGCAGCCGCCATAGCCACCATCGTCGTAGCCGGTACCATAGTAATAGGGATCGCCGTAATACGGTTGGCCATAGCCGTAATAGCTGCCGTAATAACCCGCGCCGGCGATACCCGCCCCGATGGCGATTCCCGGCCAGAAGCCGCCGCCGCGCCAGCCGCCTCCGTGGCTCCAGCCTCCGCCATGGCCCCAACCGCCACCACCGTGTCCGAAACCGCCCCGCGCCTGGGCGGCCTGTGGGGCTGACAGCCCGACTATCGCGACGGCCAGCGCCGTCAACATCATCTTGCGTAACATCACTCGATCCTCCGCGTGGAGACGCTCCACGCTTCAAAGCAGGACCAAGCTAATTGGCTTGCGGCGTTCCTGACAGCCTCACTGTCTCACTTCCCCGCGAGCATCAGCAGCCGCGGCAGATGCTCTTGAGCTTCTTGTCGAGCAGCCGGTCCTCGGCGTTGACGGCGGCATCGGTCCCCCTACCCCCGCCTGCGCCGGTGGTGCCTCCTGATGCAGCATTCGCACCGGACGATTGGGCGGTGCCCAGACTGTTGGTGCCAGGCGCAGTCGCCGGAGAATTGGCCACACCTCCGGCCGATCCCGCAGAGCCGCCGGTGGCTTGCGCGAACGATACGGCGGGCATGGCGCCAAGGGCGAAGATCACGATCACGGTCTTGATTGAACGGGTTGTGGGCAATCTGGCCATTGAATTCTCCTTCGCCGGTCAACCGCCGCAGCAATGACCGGTTCCGGAACAAATGCCGTCGCATCAGCTTGAAACCGGGAGGGCGGGCACGATCACGCTCAGGCTGATCTTCGGCTCCGGAAACAGGAAGGCGCAGTCACGATGAACGATCGCGATGCTTTTGCAGAAGGCGAACGCGCGGCGCGTAAGAACATTCCGGCGGAAGCCAATCCGTACCAGGACGGCAGCGACGAGCATGCCCTATGGTCCGCGGGGCACGAGAAGGTCGCAAGCGCACTAGAAGCGCGCGAGTCCGAAGGAAGCTGAGCTCACCCGATCCGCTTGAGGCCCTTCGTGAAGCGCGGGCCGTTCGCCACGTAGAACTTCGCCGCGCTGCCCATCTTCTGCACCTGGGCGTCGTCAAGCGTGCGGATCACCCGCGCCGGCGAACCGATGATCAGGGACCGTTCGGGGAATTCCTTGCCCTCAGTGATGACGGAGCCGGCGCCGACGATGCTGTTGCGGCCGATCCTGGCGCCGTTCATCACGATGGAGCCCATGCCGACGAGCGCGCCCTCCTCGATGGTGCAGCCGTGCAGGATGACGTTGTGGCCGACCGTACAGTTCCTGCCGATGTGAAGCGGAAAACCGAGATCGGTGTGGCAGGTCGAGCCGTCCTGCACGTTGGCGCCCTCGCCGATCTCGATCCATTCATTGTCGCCGCGCAGCACCGCGCCGAACCAGACGCTCGCGCCCGGCTTCAGGCGCACGCGGCCGATCACGGTGGCGGTCTCCGCGATGAAGTAGTTGCCGTCGGCGGGAAGGTCGGGCGCCTGCCCGTCGAGCTCGTAGATCGCCATGAGGGTCTCCTGTCGGGTCAACCCCAGCCATAGCGAAACGGCAGCCTTGACGCAAAGGGCCGCCGCGCAGGCAGCCCTACAGCGCGCGCATCAGACCAGAACGCCGGCCGCGCGGAGCGTCATCAGGACGAAGGTGCCGCTCATCATGCTCCAGAAGCCGGCGATGACGGTGGCCATCATCACGAATTCGACGCGACGGCTCTCCAGCTGCCTGCCACGCAGGGTGTTGCGCATGATGATGAAGGGTGCCGCGAACACCAGGAACGGAACCGCCGCGAAGGTCTTCGGCGCCACGCCGTCCTGCAACAGACCGAAGCCGGCCGGCCGCTGTGCGACCGTCTGGTATCCGCTCACGAGCGCTCCCGCGAGCGCGAAACCGATGCCGATCGAGAAGAATGTATTGAGAGCTTCAGGTGTCATCGGAACGGTCCGCCCTTACGCAACGCGAGGTACCTTCCTGTGACAAAGAGTGCCGGTTAACGCTACATTATCCTTAAGGGAAGGTTAACGCCGCCGGCCGTCCCACGCAGGCCTCTCTCCCTTCCCTGCAGCCGGTGAACGCTCCGCGAAACCGCCACCACGTGGCATATTCGACGCTGATTCGTCGGCCATCGGCCGACTTCCGGCTCATTCGCGCGGCTCATGACGGTGTTTTCGGCAATTTCCCCTCAGTCTCCCCGGGCGCGCACCCGGGGCCACGTGATCCCGATCGTGCTCGGCGGCATTGCCGCGGTGTGCGCCGTCGCGCTCGTCGCCTATTTGTTGTGGCCGACCTGGGGCTCGAGCGGCGCGAGCGCCCCGGACAAGCTGCCGGTGAGCGTCGGCGGCACGCTGTTCAACCTGCCGACCAACGCGATCCGCATGAAGATCCAGCGCCACTCCGGGCCGCAGGAGCGGATCGATCTCGACTTCCTGTATCCTTCGCTAGAGCCGCCGGGCGCGCCTAAGCACGTCACCGCCGATAGCGTGGATGCGGCGATGCAGCCGATCGACCGCATCTTCCTGTCGATCGCCGCGCATCGCGATGCGCTCTCGCCCGAGCAGCGCGTAGCCACGATCTATCCGCGCTATCTCGACCAGGCCGCGGCAACGCCCCAGGACGGGCTGACGATGCGGATGTTCCGCGCCGACACGCCTTACGGCAGCGAGGATCTCTATTCTGCTGCAAGTCCGGCGCTGACCGCGCGCTGCACCCGCGATGGAGCGACGCCCGGCATGTGCCTTGCCGAACGACGCGTCGGCGGCGCCGACCTCACTTTCCGCTTTCCGCGGAGCTGGCTGTCGCAATGGCGCGATGCGGCGGAAGCGATGGAGAAGCTGACGGCGCAGTTGCGGGGACCGAAGGGGTAAGCGGCCCCGAGCCTCCAAAACAAAAACTGCGAAAACAACCCCATGCACAGTAGCCAAGTGCCTGGCACGACTTCGTATTTTTGAAGCCGGCTTTGGGAAAACTCGCCCCCTCCGACAATTCGTCTCTTTCGAAAAAATTCAATGCCGCGGGCCATTCAAACGCCGATCTCCTTGTGATCGCGCCAGCGATAAGTCGGCAGATCCAGCTTGTCGGCAAGGTCTCGGCCAATGGCGAGTCTCGCCGCGCCCGGCAACGAGAACGCCCTCACGACCTGATTGCGAAACCACAATCCCAATGACGTCCGCGGCGCAAATGCCGCGGCGAAGCGCTCCGCTCCGCGCTGCTTGGCGCCGATATAGCTGCGAAGGCGGGTCTCATAGGCGCTGAATGCTTCCTCGTGGCGCCCGTCGGCGCGCGCGAGCTCTCCCGCAAGCACATAGGCAGAGATCATGGCCAGAGCCGAGCCCTGCCCGGCGACGAGCGAGACGCAGAACGCAGCGTCTCCAATCAGCACGACGCGGCCCCGCGACCAGCCGTCCATCCTGATCTGACTGACCCGGTCGCAATACAAATCATCGCTGCGCTCGAGTTCGTTCAGAATGTCTGGGCATTCCCAGCGGACGTCGCGATAGAGATCACGCAGCTGTGCCTTCTGTGCGGCAGGCTCGCCTGCATCACCGCGAAACACGAAGAGGAACAAGGCGCGATCATCGCGCAGCGCGAAACGGCCAACCATACGGCCCGGCCGGTTGTGCATCAGATACACATTCTCGTCGCGATGGCGATAGCCGCGGGTCTCGAATGCCGCGACGCCATAGCCGAGATTTCTTTCGAACGTCCCGATCGAGCCGAACGCAAGACTGCGCACCTGCGAATGCAGGCCGTCAGCACCGACGACGAGATCGAAACGTCGGCTCCCGCCGCGCCGCAACTGCACGTCGACCCATTCAGGCTGCTGCTCCAGGCCAACGATCTCCTCATCGAAGATCGTTTCAATGCCATCGCGGACCGTACCGTACAGCAGGCGCGACAGATCGCTTCGTGCCAGAGTGACGTAACGCCCGCCTGTGAGATCGTCGAGGACGTTCGTACCAAATCCGGCGACACGCCGGCCGCGATCGTCGACGATCCGCATTTCCCTGACGCGGTAGCCGGCGCTTTCGATCGCCGGCAACAGCCCCATCCGTTCGGCGATGTCGTAGCCCAGTCCCCAGAAATCGATCACGTAGCCGCCATGACGAAGCTCGGGCGCGCGTTCCACCAGCGTCGGCTCGTAGCCTCCGGCACGCAGCCAATACGCGAGCGTAGGCCCGGCGATCCCCGCCCCGGAGATCAGCACTGTTCGCATGGACGGAACGTGGGAAGAGCGTCGGCCGATCGCACCGCTGCGTCAGACACTAAATGGTGAGGGCGGGAAGTTCCGCCTCACGAATCGGGTCGCATCACTCCTGATCGACGAGATCGTCCTCGAGGATCGCCATCTGGAACTGGAACGAGCGATCATCGTCCTCGTCGTCGACGAAGAGCACACCGATGAATTCCTCGCCGATATAGACCTCGGCGGAATCATCCTTCTTCGGCCGCGGCACGACGCGGATCTTGGGATTGCCGAATACGCGCTTCAGATACGCGTCGAGCTTCCTAACTTCCTTGACGTCCACGGCAAGTCTCCAATCGAAATCTGGGTTGGCGCGGGTTTTAGGACGAGACGCGACCAACCGCCAGCATGAATTGCCAAAGAATTTTGGGGACCGAAAGGGGCGGAAAATCCCGCCCTTCCGACAAGCTCGAAGTCCCGCCTCAAAGTCCCATGGCGTTGATCATCTGATCCATGGTGCGTGACGGCTCGGCGCAGCCGGCTTCGCCGACGACCTTGGCGGGCACGCCTGCGACCGTCACGTTGTGCGGCACGGGTTTGACCACGACCGAGCCCGCCGCGATGCGCGCGCAATGGCCGATCTCGATATTGCCGAGGATCTTCGCGCCGGCGCCGATCAGAACGCCGTGGCGGATTTTCGGATGACGATCCTCGTTCTCCTTGCCGGTGCCGCCCAGCGTGACGCCATGCAGGATCGAGACGTCGTCCTCGATGAGCGCCGTCTCACCACAGACGAAGCCGGTGGCGTGGTCGAGGAAGATGCCGCGGCCGATGCGCGCGGCGGGATTGATGTCGGTCTGGAATACCGCAGACGCCCGACTCTGCAGATAATACGCAAAATCCTTGCGGCCCTTCAGATAGAGCCAATGCGCGAGGCGGTGGGTCTGGATGGCGTGAAAGCCCTTGAAATAGAGCAAGGGATCGATGAAGCGCGAGGTCGCGGGGTCACGGTCGTAGACGGCGACGAGATCGGCGCGGAAGGCGTTGCCGAGATCGGGGTCGTCGCGCAGCGCCTCGTCATAGGTCTGGCGCACGAGATCGCCCGACAGCGCGGAGTGATCGAGCCGGTCGGCGACGCGATGGATCACCGCATCTTCCAGGCGGCTGTGATGCAGCACCGTCGAATAGATGAAGGTCGCAAGCTCCGGCTCGCGATGGACGATGTCCTCCGCTTCGCCGCGGATCCGATCCCAGATCGGATCGAGCGTTGCGAGCTTTCCTCCCGGATTGACCTGATGCACTGCCATGAGATCTGCTCTTTCGAATTGGCTCGTTTCGGTGGTTCTATAACACAGTCTAGGCGACAAAGTCCTGACGGGCTTGCCTGAGAGTGAACAGTGCGTTGCCCAGCGAGGGTATGCCAACACGTTGAATCAAAACAGTTTCTTCCGATGCCTCCGGCGGCAAGGTCGGCTCAAAATGGTCAGGGTTTCGCCAAATTCAAGTCGGGCGGCGTCAAACTATTGGTGAATTCCGCCTCAACGGTGATTGCGGGCATGGTCCGAGTGAGGACGGAGCGGATTTGACCATCACTACCGATCATTTGCGCGCGGGCGCCGCTGATACCCTCTGGCTGCGGCTGGCCGCGGTCGCCCTGCCGCTCCTGATGATCGCGCCGGCGTTCTGGAACGGCTATCCGCTGTTGCAATGGGATACCGGAGGCTATCTGGCGCGCTGGTACGAGGGCTATCTCGTCCCGAGCCGCTCCACCGTGTTCGGCATCTATCTGCACTATGGCGAGAGTTCTGGTTTCTGGATCAACCTCGCGGTCCAGTCGCTGGCGACGCTGTGGCTGTTGCAGCTCACCTTGCGCGTGCTCTCGATGATGCAGACGTTCCGTTTCGTCGCGATCAGCCTGCTCCTGATCCTGTCGACCGCGCTGCCCTGGCTTGCGAGCATGTTGCTCACCGACATTTTTGCAGGCTTGTCGGTGCTGTCGCTATTCCTGCTGGTCATCGGTGGGCAGCGGACCTCGGCGCTCGAAAAGATCACGCTGTTCGTCTTCACCGCCTTTGCCGCCGCGACCCACAGCGCCACGCTCGGCGTGCTGCTCGGTCTCTGCGTCGTCGGCTGGATGATGCGGCCATTTCTGCGCGCGCGTCTGCCCGTCGCAGGACTGGCGAAGGCGAGCCTGACCATCGTCGTGGGCGGGCTGATGCTGGTGTCAGCCAACCATGCGCTGTCAGGCAAATGGGCCTGGACGCCCGGCGGCACCGGCGTTGCCTTCGGCCGCATGATGCAGGACGGCATCGTTGCGCGTTATCTCAACGACCATTGCCCGCGTGAAAGACTCAAGCTCTGCCCCTATCGCGACCAATTGCCGGCGACCGCCGACGAATTCCTGTGGGGCAAGAGCATGTTCAACACGCTCGGCCGCTTCGAGGGCATGAACGACGAGATGGGCACCATCGTCGTGGGGTCGCTCGCCGACTATCCGGCCTGGCAGGCCGGCGCGGCGTTGCGGGCGCTGGGTCAGCAATTGCTGCATGTCGCGACCGGCGAAGGCACCAATGGCTGGATCCCGCACACCCGCGGCATCATCGAACGCTATATTCCCTCGCAGGCCGCGCCGATGCGCGCCGCGCGCCAGCAGCATTGGGCTCTCGACTTCGACACCATCAACTGGCTGCATGTGCCCGTCGCGCTGGCCTCGATGCTGGCGCTCGTTGTGCTGCTCGGCCACGCGCTCATACATCGCCGGCTGGACGATCTGACGCTGCTGGCGGCGACGGTGACTCTGGCGCTGCTCGGCAACGCCTTCATCTGCGCCGTCATCTCCGGCCCCCACGACCGCTACGGCGCGCGGATGGTGTGGGTTGCGACCTTCGTGGTGCTGATGGCCCTCGCGCGACGGTTTGGCGAGGACAGCAAGCCGGGATGAGATTGGCCGCTTCGCGGTCGATCACCCTGCCGACGGCGCCGAGAAAGGGAGCAGCTTGCCGGTGAGCAGGAGCTGCTCGAGGTCGCCGTCGGTTGCATTGGTCGCCAGTCTGATAACAGCCCTTAGCGGGCTCCAGCACCGCGCCCGCCGCCTGGCAGTCAGGTCCGCAAGTGACCCACAGCGGACATCAGGGGGCGATGTAGCGCTTTCTCCGTCACGCGTTGAGGTATCCTAAATCCTGCAATGGTAGCTCAACTGCATGGAATGGATAATCGCTTTGGCGGCTTTAGTGTTTCTTTACAGTCGCGTGACGCGCGCTGGTGACCGGCTCGCCGAATTGAAGCCGACAGGAATGCTGCGCTCGCCGCTGTTCTACGCACAAACGGCGCTCCTTTGCGTTCTATTGATGCTTATGTTGGCTCCGGGTTACCTGCCACACGAGCGGTGGGCTGTTGCCGGCTATCTTGTCGTCCTGGTGATCGTGGTAGCAGCGCTGTTGTTCGTGCGGCGCGCATTGAAATGGCGCTACCCCGTTTAAGGCGATCACTTGTGCTTCTGCCCTTTGCTGACCTGCGGCACGCAGCCGGTCGAGGACCGCTTCTGACCCATAGCTGACCTTCGGCCCACATACTGAAAATTCAGCATGCGTGACGCTTTTGGTTGACTGAAGGGCTAGATGCAACCAAGTGGACCAGATGCGATTTGCCCCTTTGCGCCTCGGCGCTTTAGCCCTCCTTGCGCTCTGTCTCGCAGGATGCGGGAAAAGTGAGAGCTATCGTTACAAGCTGACTGTGGAGGTCAATACGCCGGAGGGCGTCAAACGAACGTCCAACGTCGTCGAAGTTCAGTTCTCCGGCGTCTCAGTTCCCGCGCGTGGCGTGATGCACGAACTGAACGGTGAAGCCCTATACCTCGATCTTGGTGGCGGAAAACGTCCACTGATCGTCTCAATCGTGAACCGACGTCATCCCCGTTATGGCAACGATGTGCGCTGGTCGCGTGACGGAGGGCCAAGCGAAAGCCTACTGTCCGAGCTTTACGGTGCCCAACTAAAGGGCGATGATCTTCTTGAGAAAATCTCTTCGCTCTCAACAAAAAGAGGCACTCATGAGATCCGTCCCGATGATCTTCCTGACCTCTTGACGTTCGGGGACGTCAATGTGCCGAGCAGTGTCATGGAAGTTGATCGTCACAATCTCCCGGCCTCACTTGGACAAAACGTGAGCTGGGCTAAGGTCACTCTTGAGGTTACCGATGAGCCCGTCACGAAGAACATCAATAGTAAGCTGCCTTGGTTGCAAGAATACTTTGAAAAGAATCTCAGATTGGATGGAGCCGGCCACGGAGCGAAGCGGGAGTTGGCTAACATTCTGAGCTGGTCGGATTTCGAGCAGACCCGCGACTTGAAACGAACTCGGTAGCCAGAGCGACCGGCTATCGTTTGTCTGCTTGTGGCACTTAGTCGACCTTGGCACTTGCTCCTGAGATGTTTGCAAGTGACCCAAAGCGGGCGACCAACATCACCGCTCGCGGCTCGCACGCCAGCTGGCCGCTCTTGCTTTTAGTCGCAGTGATCTGCGAACAGGCTCTGAACGCGGCTCTACTTCGGGATCGTGCCTATCTACGGTCTCTCGCTCATTGTGCGGTCGGTTTGACGCGATGATCCTCCCGACGATTGCACCAATTCCGAAACCGCCGAGACCGACAAATACACTTAGTGCCAAAGCAATGAAGACGTACAAGTCGCCGTGCTTTTCAAGTAGATAGCCAAGGAACACTAGACCCGGGATGTTAGCCAAGGCAGCCAATCCCCAGCCCCACGCGACACGACGCGGGAAGAAGTATGCAAAACACAAAACAGCGACAACAAAGCCTGCTGCACTACAGAGTAGAATTGTAGCAATCATTGCGACTCTCTACCGGATCAGATCCTTCGCATGTCAAAACGGATCGAGATAACACGCTTAGTAGAAACGGATGGAAGTCTTAACCTGACGTTAAATTCGCGTGTCGACAGCTTCGACGTCGGCTTGTGGCCCTGAGCGGACATGCTGGGCGACCTGGTTCTGACGTCCGATAACCGGCGTTAGCGGACTCAAGGATTATGCCGCTCTCAGCCGCGACGTGAGAGAAAATCGAGCACACCGGTCTTGTAGACCTTGTCGCCGACGGCACGCATATGATCGCGGCCGGGAATGTCGAGCACTTCCGAACCGGGGATGATGGCGCCGAGTGCGCTGGCCGAACCCGCGACGTCGTCGGTGCTGCCGACCGCGATCAGCACGGGCACGTCGATGCGCGCAGCTTGCTCTTTCGTCATCAGGTCGCGCGTGCCGCGCAGGCACGCAGCGAGCGCACGGCGGTCGGAACGGGTCTGGTCTGCAAAAGCACGAAACGTGCGGCCAACGGGATCGGTGACGTCGTCGAGCGAGGGCGCCTCCAACGCCTTGGCGACGTTCTCTCCGGGCCCGGTGCCCTCGATCAGGCCGCCGATGCCGATGCCGCCGAGGATTGCCGAACGCAGGCGCTGCGGCTCGTTGAGGGAGAGCCAGGCCGTCATCCGTCCGCCCATCGAATAGCCCATCAGATCGGCCTGCGGGATGGCGAGGTGATCCATCAGCGCGAGCACGTCGCCAGCCATGGTCGGGATCGAGTATTGCGCGGGCTCGTAGAGCTTTGCGCTTTCGCCATGGCCGCGATTGTCCAGCGCAATGACGCGGCGGCCGTTCTTGCGCAACTCCGAGACCCAGGTTGGATAGACCCAGTTCACGTTCTTGCTGGAGGCAAAGCCGTGCACCAGGATGATCGGATCGCCCTCGCCTTCGTCGAGATAGGCAATTTCAACGGCGCCGTTGTGAAAGCTCGGCATCATCAGTTCCGCAATCTTGAGGGGAAGAGGTATCTTAGACGGTGACGGGAGCGCTCGCCAGAACGGCTTCGGCGGCGATCCGGGCCTGGCGAAGTCGCCGCGCCCGTCTGCGATCGCACCAGGCCTGGGTCAGGCGCTCCGTCGTCGCCTTGATCGAGGACAACAGGCCGAACAGCGTCAAGGCCGCACCGAACAGCCAAAGTGCAAGATTGAACGCCCCGCCGATCAGCAGCAGCGCGCCGCGGCCGAGCAGCTTCAGGATCGCGCGCGTCTTGCCGCCCTGCGCTTCCGCGAGCCGCGCCGCGCGTGCGACGTCCTTCGGACCTTCAGCGATGCGCAAGCTATCCATTGCGCCGCGCGTGCCGGTCTTCTCGACGACGCGCGTGACATCCTTGCCGAGCCGAACCAGCGCGCCGGCCTTTTCCGCGCGGAACGCCGCCTTGATCGCGCTGACGGTCTCGCCCGGACGGAACACCGAACCCTTCGCGACCGCATTCTGAAGCATCGGCGCATCGACGACCTCGCGGGCGGACCGGCCGGCCCATACCGCCAGTCCCTCGCCGAGCCGGCCCACCTTGCGCGCGTCCTTCACCAGCGTCAGCCCCGCGCGAACCGGCGCGGCACCGCCGACGGAGACGTAGGTCACGGCCGTAACCGCGAGACCCGCGGCCGCGAGGCCCAGCACCAGGCGATCGGTCTCCTCGCCCATCGCGAGGTGCTTGCCCTCCCGGACGACGTCCCGGATGTCGCCGATGACAAAGAGATCCCCGGCCACGGTCCCCGACAGGCTCGCAACATCGTCCGCGTTGCCAGTGACGAGACCGGTGGCAAACCGTTTGGCGAAATGCGAGGTGGAATTTTCGGCTTTGACCGCGTCGCCGACACGGCTCAGGAGGTCGTCAGGCAGTGCGATGTTGCGGTCGCGCGCCAGCGCGACAAAACTGTCGGCAAGATCGGCATCGCCCGATGCGAGCGCGATCTCGATGTTGTCCTGAATCAGGCGGTCGTTGTGCCGCAGCAGCGCGTCGAGCTTGATCTCGGAGAGCGCGGCGGGATCGTCCTGGGCGGCCAGGATCGCGCCGGCCTCGCGGGCATGGGGTGCTACCTGCGCGAGCATGAAGCCGCACGCCATGATACCGGTCAACGCTGTGCTGATTCGCAACCATTTCATGCGGAGAGCCTGGACGGTCCTGAGATCGTTGACGCCTGACGGTTCGTCTTTCGTCGCAATTACGCTCGTCCACAGACATAGTATGCCAAAATTGCGACACAACGTCCCCGACGAAAGAAGGGCTTCTCTCAGGCCGCAAGATTGTGTCGAATTTGCATGAGCAAATGAGCATGGGGCATTGCGGGGCTTTCGGTTCCGCTGGGCTAGCAATCATCCACACCCACCAGTATGGTCCGCGGCGCCTTAATAATGCCGCGTCAGTCGTGATTGTGTCTGCCGCCATTGCCACTCCAGGATGAGTACGATGTCCGACCATGTCGTCCCGCACTTCCACAACGATGCCGGTGTCCCCGTCATCGAGATCGGCTCGCAAGAGTTCATGTGCGTGGGCGCCAACCCTCCGTTCGATCATCCGCACGTCTTCCTCGACCTCGGCAACGACAACGAGATCATCTGCCCCTACTGCTCGACGCTGTACCGTTTCGCCGCCGACCTGAAAGCGGGCGAAGCCCGTCCGCCGGAATGCGTCCTGAAGGACAAGGTGGCCTGACCGCTTCCATCGGCCAGGGGTGGCGCTCTCCCGAACGATTGTCATCGCCGGTGCCGGCATCGGTGGACTGACGGCTGCGCTTGCGCTCGCGGCCCGCGGCTTCCGCATCGTCGTCCTGGAAAAGGCCGAGCGGCTCGAGGAAGTCGGCGCCGGTCTGCAACTCTCTCCCAATGCCAGCCGCGTGCTGGTCGAGCTCGGCCTCACCGAGCGCCTCAAGCTGCGCGCCGTGATCCCGGACGCGGTCTCGATCATGAGCGCGCGGGCCGGCGGCGAACTCTTGCGCATGCCGCTGGGAGAAGCCGCCGCCGCGCGCGCCGGCGCCCCCTATTGGGTGGTGCACCGCGCCGACCTGCAATCCGCACTCGCCGGCGCAGTCTCCGACCATCCCGATATCGACCTGAAACTCGGCGCGACCTTCGAAGACGTCGCGCCTCACGCCAAGGGGCTGACGGTCGTCCATCGCAGCGGCACGATCCGGCGCAGCGATCTCGCCAGTGCGCTGATCGGTGCCGACGGCATCTGGTCGACGGTGCGCCAGCATCTGTTTCCCGAGGTGCAGCCGCGCTTCTCCGGGCTGATCGCCTGGCGCGGCACGCTGGATGCCACGCAGCTGCCGAAGGACTACACCGCGCGCCGGGTCCAGCTCTGGATGGGCCCGAATGCCCATCTCGTTGCCTACCCGATCGCGGGCGGACGCCAGATCAACGTGGTCGCGGTGCTGCCGGGCACCTGGAACAGACCGGGCTGGAGCACGCCCGGCGATTCCCTCGAGGTGATGGACGCCTTCGCCGCGCCGCGCTGGCCGCCCGCGGCGCGCATGATGCTCGCCACGGTCGATAGTTGGCGGAAATGGGCGCTGTTCGGCGTGCCTGACGACTGCCCCTGGAGCAAAGGCCCGGTCGCGCTGCTCGGCGACGCCGTGCATGCGATGCTGCCGTTTGCGGCGCAGGGCGCCGGCATGGCGATCGAGGACGCCGCGGTGCTCGCGCAGCATTTGAGCCTTGAGGTCGCCGAGAGCGCCGCGGGCATCACGGCTGCGCTGAAACAATACGGCCGGACGCGCCAGGCGCGCGTGCGGCGGGTGCAGCGGACCGCGCGGCAGCAAGGCCGCATCTATCATTTCACTGGGCCGCTCGCATACGCGCGCGATCTTGCGGTCCGCGCCCTCGGCCCGGAACGTATGCTGGCACGGCAGGACTGGATTTACGGCTGGCGACCCTGATGCGAGGCGCTGGTTTCAGCGCACTGCTCTTGTCGATTTCGCGCCAGGCCTGATCGGGCCAGGATCGGCTGCGGGCGCCGGCGCAGCGGCCGGCTTCGCTTCGGGCGGCGTTTCCCGGCACTTGTTGCGGCGCCAAGCGTCGTCGGCCATCTGCGCCCGCCCGCGGACCCCGACGTAGTCGTTGCGATAGGCAAGCTCCGACACGACGGCGCCGCCCGCGCCGGTCTCTGCCTTGTCCATCAGCCTCTGCAACTCCATGGTGCGGCTAGCGAGCGACTTGCGCTCGCCTTCGAGCTGCTTGCAATCGTACAATTCGTACCTGCCGGGATCGGCAAACGCCGGAGCGACCGTCTCGCTCATGCCGGCGCAGCCGGACTGCGCGAAGCCGGCCGCGAGCAGCGCGGCGGCCACGCAGCACGTGCGCAGGCGATGTTGGATCAAAGCAGACATCGAATCAAAGCTGGCATGTCGGATGAATAGTCCCCGTCGATTGAGAATGCCTAAAGCAACAACACATGTCCGGATTGAGGCTTTGCCTTGTGCCGCCGGCTCGCCTAAGGAAGAACCGCCTTTCCGGCCTGCAAACGCCAATTCCAGACCGCCGGCAAGGGACTTAAGTGATTGATCTCGTTGGATCAAGCGGGCATGGCGGAATTGGTAGACGCAAGGGACTTAAAATCCCTCGGCGCGCAAGCGCTGTGCCGGTTCGACCCCGGCTGCCCGCACCACGAAAGCTGCGCGGACGATGCCGCCGCGCGCAGCGGCCGCGAGCGCTGATACCTCATCAATCCCTGTCTGCTCCTGCACCGCCTGCCAGCCATCCCGAAACATCGCTTGTGCAACGCAGCATCGGAGTTAGACAAGGGCCTCAAATCAGAGGTGAGCTACTTGTCCGACGTCAATGCCGACGATTGGGTGTCCTCGGGACACCGCCCCATGAGTTTTCCCGAATTCGTCATCGTGATTGCGTCGATCATGGCGCTGAATCCGCTTGCGATGGACATGATGCTCCCGGCGCTGCCCAACATCGGGTCGGCCTTCAATATCCCCGTCGCCAACCATCTTCAGCTGGTGCTGTCGACCTTCCTGATCGGCTTTGGCGCGGGCCAATTCGTCATGGGACCGTTGTCGGATCGCTTCGGCCGCCGCCCGGTGCTGCTCGGCGGGATGGCGGTCTATGCGGTGGCGAGCGTGCTGGCGATTGCTGCGCCGTCGTTCGAGACGCTGCTGCTGGCGCGCGCACTGCAGGGCTTCGGCACCTCGGCGACGCGCGTGATCGCGACCTCGATCGTGCGCGACTGTTACGTCGGCCGCCGCATGGCGAGCGTGATGTCGCTTGCGATGATGATCTTCATCGCCGTCCCCGTAATCGCCCCCTCGTTCGGACAGGCGGTGCTGCTGGTGACGCAATGGCGCGGCATCTTCGTCGTGCTGATGCTCTACGGTCTGCTCGCTCTCGCATGGTCCGTGCTGCGGCTTCCGGAGACCCTGCCTGAGAGCGAACGCAGGTCGCTCGCGCCGGCCGACGTGCTCACGGCCTACTGGCAGACCGTGACCCATCGCCAAACCCTCGGCTACGCGCTCGCAGCTGGCAGCGTCATGGGTGCGCTGTTCGCCTACGTATTTTCGGCCCAGCAGGTTTTTGTCGGCATCTATCACCTCGGCCATTATTTTCCACTCGCCTTCGCCGCGATCGCGGCCGGCACCGCCATTGCCGGCTTTCTCAATGCAAGATTCGTCGGGACCCTCGGCATGCGCGTGATCTCGCACGGCGCGCTGACGCTCTACACCGCCGTGGCGGGTGTGATGCTGCTGACCGAAAGCCTGGGCGCGTTGCCGCTTCCCCTGTTCATGGTGCTCTCGGCGCTCATGATGTTCTCGTTCGGCATGATGGTCGCCAACTTCACCGCACTCGCCATGGAGCCGCAGGGCCACATCGCCGGCACGGCGTCCTCGCTCTACGGCTCGATCACGACGCTGATCGGCATCGCCGTCGGCATGGCGATCGGACAAAGCTTCGACGGCACGCTGATGCCGTTCTCGGTCGGCTTCTTCGTGTCGTCACTCGCCGCGCTCGCGATCGTGCTGGTGGTGGAGAGGGGACGGCTGTTCAAGCCGCATCATCGCGCCATCGGCTGAGGAACTTCGCGGCGCTCTCGATGTTGTACTGCAACAATTTGAAAAGGCGCTTCAATGGAACCGAAACACCGCAAAGACCACGACGCCGCGGAGCGGGCGAAGACGGAACGCACGCCGTCGAGCACCGAAACGACCGCCTTCACCGTGCCATTCGCGAGTGAAGGGCTCGAGCGGGTCCGCGACAGCCATTGCTGAGCAAGACGTCTATTCCGTTGCGCGCCTGCTGGCGCTGAAATCGTCCGCAACGCCCTCGGGTGCCGCGCCGCTTCCACGGGGCGGCACCATCAGCACAACCAATTCCCGCGTGAGACCGAGCCAGCCCCATAGCTGCGCCTGCACGATAAATTCCCGCTTGACGAAGTGCCCGGCACTCCCGGCCAGCCCGTCCATCCACAGGCTGCAATCATCCTGATCGCGGAAACAGAGCGCGGCCCAGCCGCGGTCCAGCGTCGTCTTGCGCGGCAAGCCCCCGGGATATTGATCCTCGAACGGCTGCACGTAGTGCGGGTGGTCCGGGCTGTAGAAGGCCAACGCGAAGGCCAGCGCATCGTCGCCGCTGACGGCGGCGAGCGGCTCGCCCGTCAGTTCGCGCCACTCGCGTGTCAATTCTCTGGCCGCCTCCGCGTAGAAATTACGCCCCTCCTCGTAGCCGTGATCGTTGCGGTAGACGGCATGGATCGGCGCGGCGACGAGGACCGCCGTGAGCGCAACGCCGGCCACGATCAAGGTGAGGTTGACGGTGTAAAAGCGCTCGATCGGATAATTCGTGCCGCAGACCACGAGAATGGCGAACAGAAACAATCCCTGCAAAGCCCAGAGCGACGGCAGATCGGTGCCTATCGCGAGCGAGACCAGAACCGGCAGCGCGATCGTGCCGACGGCAACGTAAAAGAGGAGCCGCAGGCCCGGATTCATCGCCGCGAAATCGTCCGGAAACTGCTTTAGCCGCGTGCCAGCGATGAACATCCAGCTGACGGCTGACACACTGATGGCCGCCAACAGCCCCAGAAGGAAGTTCCTGGCCTCACCGAGCGAGCTCACCGCAGTGCCGTTGGCATGGTTCAGCGCGTAGGTGAAGGTCGGTGCCCCCGTCGTGGCGAGCCAATGAACATGCGGTGACAGCGCCGCAAGCCCGACGACGACCGAGATCCAGGGCGAGGCGGACGTGAAATAGGCGCGTCGCGCCGGATGCGCCAGCGCGGCAAACGTGAAGCTCGCAATAAGGAAGATCGAATAATATTTGCCGGCCATGGCCAGCGCCGTCGTGACTCCCACCGCGATCGCCCACGACGCCGCGCGGGTCTCGAATGCGCGCAGGAAGCACCAGGTCGCCAGCGGCCAGACGGCCAGCAGCACCGCATTGGCATTGAAGCGCTGGGCATGGAATTGATAGGCCGGCGTCAGCATCAGGAGCAACAGCACCAGGACGCGCTTGTGCCCCGTCACGAATTGCCGCGCGATCCGGTCGACGAAGACCAGCGCAAGCCCGGCATTGGTCATCGCCATCAATTGCAGCGACCAGTCAGTGAGCGGAAAGATGGCGCTCCAGCTCGCGGCAACCCAGCCGGTCAATGGCGGATGCTTGGGGTAGCCCCACGCGAAATGCCGCCCCAGCGTCCAGGCCTCCAGTGTATCGGGATGCAGACCGCCGCCGGCATAGGCGACCGCCAGATACAGTGTCCAGATCGCGACGAAGCCGGCGATGAGAAGCGGCACGGCCCAGCCCGTCTCGACGCCATCGAGCCAACGCAGGAATGGCAGGCGCCATCGCGCCGGCGCGCGATCGGACCGTTGGGCCATCGCCTGGAATGCAAAATCGATCGGCACTGGAATCAAATGGAGGAAGGAAGGTGATGCGCAAGGACGGCACATCTAGTTCAGTACGGAAACAAATAGCAATGATTGGAAACTGGAAAAGTTTGAATTCACCGCCTTCTCAGCCGGCGCAAGGTCGACAAACGACCAAGATCGACAAACGACAACGGCGCCGCTGATGACAGCGGCGCCGCATGATGATCCGAACGAAAGGAAGAGCCTTCGCCCTACTCCGATTTGTCGACGTTCCAGAACAACGGGGTCGCGGGACCGTCGAGCACGCCGGTCAGCGATTTGCGCCAGCCGCTCGGCAGGAGATACTGCCCCAGCGGGATGTAAATCACCTGCTCATAGGCTTCCTTCTGGATGTCAGCGGCGATCTTCTTCTGATCGTCGAGCGAGGCGGCGCGAACGAAGTCGTCCTTGAGCTTTTCGATCTTGGCGTTCTCGGCCCAGCCGAACCAGCCCTTCTTGCCCTGGCCGCCGATCGAGAGATTGGCGATCGGGTTGGAAACGTCGGCCGCGACCCAGTTGGTGAAGAACATGTTCCAGCCGCCCTCCTTCGGAGGCTTCTGGCTGGCGCGGCGGCTCACCACCGTCTGCCAATCGGTCGCTTGCAGGTCGACCTTGAAGCCGGCCTCGCGCAGCAACTGAGCCGCAACGATCGGCTGCGCCTTCAGCGTCGTGACATCGCCGGGGGCCATGATCACGATCGGGGTGCCGTCATAGCCGGATTCGGCGAGCGCCTTCTTCGCTTCGGCCATGCCGTTGCCCTTCACCAGGGTCTCGGCACCGGCCTCGGTCGCGAACGGCGTATCGCACACGAAGAAAGCGCCGCAGACCTTCTGATACTTGGCGTTGCCGACGAGCGCGTCGAGAACGTCCTTCTGGTTTATGGCCAGGAAGGCAGCACGGCGCACTTTGACATTATCGAACGGCGGATAAAGGAAGTTCATCCGGCCGAGCGTCTGGAAACCGAACTTGTTCGAGACCTCGATCGTGATCTCCTTGTTCGCTTCCAGCAACGGGAGCATGTCGTAAGGCAGGTTTTCCACGAAGTCGATGTCGCCCGACTGCAAGGCGTTCACCGCGGTCTGCGAGTCCGGCATGGTGATCCACTCGACGCGGTCGACCTTCACCACTTTGCCGCCGGAGGTCCAGCTCGACGGCTCCTTGCGCGGCACGTAATCGGTGTTCTTGACGTAGACCGCCTTCACGCCCGGCTGGAATTCCGACTGCACGAACTTAAAAGGACCCGAGCCGATCTGCTCGGGGATCTGCTTGTCCGGCGGCGTCTCGGCGAGGCGCTTCGGCATCATGAAAGCAACGCGGGAGGACGGCTTGCCGATCGAGTCGAGCACGAGGCCGTAGGGCTCCTTCAGCCTCAGCGTGATGGTCTTGGCATCGGTCGCCTCGATGCTCGCGGTGAAGTCGAACAGTTTCTGGCCCATGCCGTCGACTGCGCCCCAGCGCTTGAGCGAGGCAACGCAGTCCTCCGCCGTCACCGGCGCACCGTCATGCCACTTCAGGCCGTCGCGCAGCGTGAACGTATAGGTAAGCTTGTCGTCGGAGATCTTCCAGTCCGCCATCTGCGGCTGGATCTTGAAGTTCGAATCGGGCGCCACGAGCGTGTCGTAGATCATGTAGCCATGATCGCGCGTGATGTAGGCCGTGGTGAAAATCGGATCGATGATGCGCAGATCCGAGTGCATCACCGCCGTGATGGTCTTGCCGGCCGCAAGCACCGGCGAGGCCAGTGCGGTCGAAAGCGCGACGACCGACAGCGCAAGTTTGGAGGCGAACGCGCGAGGCCCCCGGCGCATCAACTTAAACATAAAAAGTTCTCCTGACGTGAAACTGTTCAAAGGCAGGTTATTGATTGAGCATCCGGTTCGTTCTTTAGGCGAACTAACCTCATGCAATGCCTTTATCTTTTCGAGACTTGCAGACAGTGCCGAGCGCGTCAATCCGGTTTCGCTGCAAGCCCAAGCGGCGCGCGCACGGGCTCCACAAGGATCGGTTTGGCTCTACAACGCTCTCTGCCTGTCCTGCCCCGCGCCAATGCAATGCGCGTTCCATGTTCCAAGCCCAAGAGACATTCGAGAGACATTCGAGAGACATTCGAGAGACATTGAGATGAATCCAGCCAATCTTCCCTTCGATTCCGAAGCGATGCTCCAGGGCCTGCGCGGCTGGGTGGAATGCGAAAGCCCGACCTGGGACGCGAGCGCCGTCAACCGCATGCTCGATATCGCAGCGCGGGAGATGGCGATCATGGGTGCGACGATCGAGCGCATCGCCGGTCGCCAGGGCTTTGGCGGCGTGATCCGCGCACGCTTTCCGCATCCGAAGCAAGGCGAGCCCGGCATCCTGATTGCCGGACACATGGATACCGTCCACCCCACGGGCACCATTGAGAAGCTGAAATGGCGCCGCGACGGCAGCAAGTGCTACGGACCCGGCATCTATGACATGAAGGGCGGCAATTACCTTTCGCTGGAAGCGATCCGCCAACTGGCCCGCGCCTCGTTCACGACGCCGCTGCCGATCACCGTGCTGTTCACGCCCGACGAGGAAGTCGGCACACCTTCCACGCGCGATATCATCGAGGCGGAGGCCGCGCGCAACAAATACGTGCTGGTGCCGGAGCCCGGCCGCGCTGACAACGGCGTCACCACCGGACGTTATGCCATCGCGCGTTTCAATCTCGAGGCGACCGGCCGGCCCAGCCACGCCGGCGCGACCTTGTCGGCGGGCCGCTCGGCTATCCGCGAGATGGCGCGGCAAATCCTCGCCATCGACGCGATGACGGGCGAGGACTGCACGTTTTCGGTTGGCGTCGTGCACGGGGGTCAATGGGTCAATTGCGTTGCCACGACCGCCACCGGCGAAGCGCTTTCGATGGCCAAGCGCCAGGCCGACCTCGATCGCGGCGTTGAGAGGATGCTGGCGCTCTCCGGTACAACCAATGATGTCACCTTCAAGGTGACGCGCGGCGTGACACGTCCGGTCTGGGAGCCCGATGCCGGCACCATGGCGCTGTATGAAAAGGCGCGCGGGATCGCCAAGTCGCTCGGCGCAGAACTGCCGCATGCGAGCGCCGGCGGCGGCTCCGACGGCAATTTCACCGGCGCATTGGGCATCCCGACTCTCGACGGCCTGGGCGTGCGTGGCGGCAACGGCCACACGCTCGAAGAGTATATCGAGGTTGAAAGTCTGGTCGAACGCGGCCGGCTGATGGCGGGGCTGCTCGCGACTCTGGAGTAACGGTGCGAGCCACATCGCCAAAACCGGGCCAGATCACCGAAACAATTTGACCGCACTGCAAAAACGGTGGCCCGGATGGCATGGGAATTGCTGAAATGTTAGGCTGGTGGCAGAACCCCAGGCTCCAGCCGCTGTCTCTGATTTGACTCTAATCTGACGGGATCCAACTTGCTCGGATATCTCCTTCGCCGAATTCTCGCCGCCGTGCCCGTGATGGGCGTGGTGGCGCTGTTCGTCTTCCTCCTGCTCCGCCTCACCCCGGGCGATCCCGCCGCGATTCTGGCCGGCGACAACGCCACGCCGGAGCGGCTCGAGCGCATCCGGACCTCGCTCGGCCTCAACGAGCCGCTGATCGTGCAGTTCATCACCTGGCTGAACAAGCTGCTGCACGGCGATCTCGGAACTTCACTCATCTCCAACCTTCCGGTCATGAAGATGATCGGCCAGCGGGTCGAGCCGTCGATCTCGATCGCGCTGTCGACCATCATCCTCGCCGTCATCGTCGCTGTTCCCCTGGGCGTGATCGCGGCCTGGAAGCACGGCACCTGGATCGACCGCTTCGTGATGGGCCTGTCCGTGCTCGGCTTCTCGGTGCCGGTGTTCGTGGTCGGCTACATCCTGATCGAGGTCTTCGCGATCGACCTGCGCTGGGTGCCGGTGCAGGGCTTCCGCAGCATCTCGAACGGTTTTGGGCCGTTCTTCGAGCGCATCATCCTGCCCACCTGCGCACTGTCCTTTATCTACATCGCGTTGATCGCGCGCATGACGCGCGCGGCGATGCTCGACGTGCTCGGCGAGGACTACGTCCGCACCGCGCGCGCAAAAGGCATCAACGAAGTCGCCGTGATGATGCGCCATGCGCTGCGCAACGCCGCCGTGCCCGTGATCACCGTGATCGGTACCGGCTTTGCGCTTTTGATCTCCGGGGTCGTCGTCACCGAGAGCGTGTTCAACATCCCCGGCATCGGCCGTCTCACAGTGGATGCGGTGCTGGCGCGCGACTATCCGGTGATCCAGGCGATGATTTTGCTGACGTCGTTGATCTATGTCGTCGTCAATCTCCTGATCGACGTCGCCTACACGCTGCTTGATCCCCGGATCCGGTACTAGGGCTAAGGATAACAACAAGAATGTCGGTCGATACCCTTCCCCAGTCGTCCATCCCGATCACGTCGCCGCTGCGGCCGCGCTTCGGATTCCTGACCTCGACACCGATCATCGCGGCAGCGACCATCTGTTTGGCGTTGGTTGTGCTGATCTCGATCCTGGCGCCGTTGATCGCGCCGTATGATCCGATCCAGCTTGCGCCCTCGCAGCGGCTGAAGCCCTCTTCGGCGCAATTCCTGCTCGGCACCGACGCCTATGGCCGCGACCTGCTGTCGCGCGTCATGTATGGCGGACGCATTTCGCTTCTGATCGGCATCGGCTCGGCGATCATGTCGATCGTCATTGGGTTGGCGATCGGCCTCGTCTCCGGCTTCTTCAAGCTGGTCGATTCCGTCATGATGCGGATCATGGACGGCCTGATGGCAATGCCGAGCATCCTGCTGGCAATCGCCGTGGTGTCGCTGTCCGGCGCCAGCCTCTGGACCGTGCTGATCGCGATCACGATCCCCGAAGTTCCGCGCGTGGCACGCCTGGTGCGCTCGGTCGTGCTGTCGGCGCGCGAAGAGCCCTATGTTGAAGCGGCGATCTCGGTCGGCACATCCCTGCCAAAGATCATGTGGCGGCATTTGATGCCGAACACGATCGCACCGCTGATCGTGCAGGGCAGTTACGTCTGCGCCTCCGCGATCCTCACCGAGGCCATCCTCTCCTTCCTCGGCGCAGGCATCTCGCCGGAAACGCCGACCTGGGGCAACATCATGGCCGAGGGCCGTCAGTACTTCCAGCTCAAGCCGACGCTGATCTTCTGGCCGGGCCTGCTGCTCTCGATCGCCATCCTCAGCATCAATTTGATCGGCGACGCCGCCCGCGACGCACTCGATCCGCGCATGAAGCAGCGGGAAGGCAAATGATGACCGATCAAGTGATGACCAGCCCGATCCTCGACATCAACAACCTCGTCGTCTCCGTCGGCAAGAAGCCGAATGCTGCAAACATCATCGATGGCATCTCGATCCAGGTGCACGAGCGCGAGACGCTGTGCCTCGTCGGCGAAAGCGGCTCGGGCAAGTCGGTGACCTCGCTGACCACGATGGGTCTGCTGCCGAAGGGCACGCTGATTCCGACCGGCGGAAGCGTCAAGCTGGTCGGCGAGGAGATTCTCACCGCGACCGACCGCCGCCTGCGCCAGCTCCGCGCGACCCGGATGGCGATGATCTTCCAGGAGCCGATGACGGCACTCAATCCGGTGATGCCGGTTGGCCGCCAGATCGACGAGGTTCTCCGCGCGCACACCAAACTCGACGCGAAGGCGCGCAAGAAGCGCATCCTCGACATGATGGAGCAGGTGCGGCTGCCCCAGGTCGAGCGTATCTTTGCCTCCTACCCTCACCGCCTCTCCGGCGGTCAACGCCAGCGCATCATGATCGCGATGGCACTCGTGCTCGAACCGAAGCTTCTCATCGCCGACGAGCCGACCACCGCGCTCGACGTCACCACGCAGAAGCAGATTTTGACCCTGATCCGCGACCTCCAGCGCGATCACGGCACCGCCGTGCTGTTTATTACCCACGACATGGGCGTGGTCGCCGAAATCGCCGATCGCGTCGCGGTGATGCGGCAAGGCCGATTGGTCGAGACCGGAACGCTGGATTCCATCCTGCGCAATCCGACCATGGAGTACACCCGCAACCTGCTCTCCGCAGTGCCGAGCCTGGTGCCGCGCGCGGCGCGGCCTGAGACCAAGGAACCGGTGGTGCTGGAGGCCAACGAGCTTGGGAAGGTCTATCGCGAGCGCGCGTTCTTCGGTAAAGGCCGCGAAGTCGTCGCCGCCGACAAGGTCACGCTGACGCTACGCAAGGGTCGCACGCTCGGCATCGTCGGCGAGAGCGGCTCAGGCAAATCGACCGTGGCGCGCTGCATCGTCCGCCTGATCGACCCGACCTCCGGCGGCATCCGCCTCTCCGGCCGCGAGATCTCGGACATTTCGCGGCGGCTGTTGCAGCCGCATCGCAAGAAGATCCAGATCGTATTCCAGGACCCCTACCGCTCGCTCAACCCGCGCGTCACCGTCGGCGAAAGCATTGCGGAAGGCCCGATCAATTATGGCGTGTCGCATGCCGACGCAACGAAGCGTGCGCGCGAATTGCTCGAGCTGGTCGGCCTGCCCGCCGATGCGGTCGCGCGCTATCCGCACCAGTTCTCCGGCGGCCAGCGTCAGCGCATTGCGATCGCCCGCGCGCTCGCGCTCGACCCCGACGTGCTGGTCGCGGACGAGGCGGTCTCCGCCCTCGACGTCTCCGTGCAGGCGCAGGTGCTGGACCTGTTCGACGAGATCCAGAAGCGGCTCGGCATCGCCATCCTGTTCATCACTCACGATCTGCGCGTCGCCGCTCAGATCTGCGACGAGGTCGTGGTGATGCAGCACGGCCGCGTCGTCGAGCAGGGCCCGGCCGCCGAAGTGCTGACGCATCCGAAGGAAGCCTACACCAGAGCCCTGCTCGAGGCAGCGCCGGGCCGCGGCTGGGATTTTGCGAACTTCCGGCCGGTGGCCGAGGGCGTCGCGGCCAGCGCCTAGTTTCTCTCCTCGTCATTGCGAGCGCAGCGAAGCAATCCAGAATCCCTCCGCGGGGACAACCTGGATTGCTTCGCCGCGTTCGCAATGACGGCGGTTGCGACAAGCATTCCCAAAACGGCTTGACGCCATGCATGGCGCGATTGCTTCCCGGCTTGCTCTCGCCGCAAGCACAGGGCTAACGTCGCGCACTTTCAATTGCTGGACTTGAGTTGATGACACGTATCGCCGTCGGCGGCTTCCTGCACGAGACCAACACCTTCGCTCCGACGAAGGCGACGTTCGCGGACTTCCAGCACGGCGGCGGCTGGCCGGCGATGACGCAAGGACCCGACGTGCTGAAGGTGATGCGCCGCATCAATGTCGGCCTCGCCGGTTTCGTCGACAGCGCCGAGGCCCTCGGCTGGGAACTCATCCCGACCATCGCTTGCGGCGCCAGCCCCTCGGCGCATGTCACCAGGGACGCCTTCGAGCGTATCGTCAAGACGATGGTCGAGGCCATCGCGGCCGCCGGCCCCATCGACGCCGTCTATCTCGATCTGCACGGCGCGATGGTCACGGAACATCTCGACGACGGCGAAGGCGAGATTCTGGCCCGCGTGCGCCGCGTCATCGGCAAGGACATTCCGCTGGTCACCAGCCTCGACCTGCACGCCAACGTCACCCCCGAGATGATGGAGCATGCGGACGCGCTGATCGCCTACCGCACCTATCCCCATGTCGACATGGCCGAGACAGGCCGTGCCTGCGCGCGACACCTCGCATTGCTCTTGAAGACAAAGCAGCGTTTCGCAAAATCCTTCCGGCAATTGCCGTTCCTGATCCCGATCAGCTGGCAGTGCACCAACGACCAGCCGACCAAGGGCGTCTACGAAAAGCTTGCCGCGCTCGAGAGCGACGCGGTTCCGACGCTGTCCTTCGCGCCCGGCTTCCCCGCCGCCGATTTCCGCGATTGCGGGCCGAGCGTGTTCGCCTATGGCAAGACGCAAGCCGACGCCGACGGTGCGGCGGATGCGATCGTGAAACTGATCGAAAGCCACGAGGACGATTTCGACGGCAAGATCTGGTCACCCGATGACGGCGTGCGCCACGCAATGGAACTCTCGAAGGGCGCGAGTAAGCCGATCATCATCGCCGACACCCAGGACAATCCCGGCGCCGGCGGCGATTCCGACACCACCGGCATGCTACGCGCGCTGGTACGCAACAAGGCGAGTGCCGCGACCGGCGCGATCTACGATCCGGAATCGGCCAAAGCCGCGCATGAAGCCGGCGTCGGCGCCACCGTGACGCTGTCGCTCGGCGGCAAGTCCGGCATTCCCGGCGACGAGCCCTATCGTGAGACCTTCGTCGTCGAAAAACTCTCCGACGGCCGCTTCATTGCGCCCGGTCCCTACTATGGCGGCCGCGAGATGGAGATGGGCCCGTCCGCCTGCCTTCGCATCGGCGACGTCCGAATCGTCGTCTCCTCGCACAAGGCGCAGCTCGCCGATCAGGCCATGTACCGCTATGTCGGCATCGAGCCGACCGAAGAGAAGATTTTGGTCAACAAGAGCTCGGTGCACTTCCGCGCCGATTTCGAGCCGATCGCGGAAAAGCTGATGATCTGCGCTGCCCCCGGCGCGATGCCCGCTGACACAGCCACGCTGCCGTGGACGCGCCTGCGGCCGGGCATCCGCATCAAGCCGAACGGCCCGGTTTTCACTCCCTCCTCACGCTAACTGGACAGAACACATGCCCACAATCGACCGCATCGACGGCTATGCCGACGAACTCACAGCCATCAGGCGCGACCTCCACGCCCATCCGGAAATCGGCTTCGAGGAAGTGCGCACCTCCGGCATCGTCGCGGACAAGCTGAAGAGCTGGGGCATCGAGGTGCATCGCGGTCTCGGCGGCACCGGCGTGATCGGCGTCATCAAAGGCAAGGGCTCGGGCAGCAAGCGTATCGGGCTTCGCGCCGACATGGACGCGCTGCCGATGGAGGAGAACACCAATCTGAAATGGAGCTCGAAGATCCCGGGCCGCTTCCACGGCTGTGGCCATGACGGCCACACCACCATGCTGCTCGGCACCGCGCGCTACCTCGCCGAAACCAAGAACTTCGACGGCACCGTACACCTGATCTTTCAGCCGGCCGAGGAAGGTCTCGGCGGCGCCCGCGCGATGATCAAGGACGGGCTGTTCGAGAAATTTCCCTGCGACGAACTCTACGGCCTGCACAACGCGCCCGACCTCAACCACGGCGAGATCGCGATCCTGCCCGGCCCTGCGATGGCCAGCGCCGACTTCTTCGACCTCCGCATCACCGGCTACGGCGCGCACGGTGCGATGCCGGAGCGCTCCAAGGACGCTGTGATCATCGCGACCACGCTGGCGCAGGCGATCCAAACCATCGTCAGCCGCAACGTCGAGCCGCTGCAGGCCGCAGTCGTCTCGATCACGCAGATTCACGCTGGTTCGGCGTACAACGTCATCCCCGGCGAGGCGCATCTTTGCGGCACCATCCGCACTTTCTCGAAAGAAGTCCGCACCCTGATCAGTGAACGCATTCGCACGATCTGCGCCGGCATCGCGAGCGCCTATCAGTGCGTGATCGACGTCGACATCCGCGACACGTTCGATGTGCTGGTCAACCAGGTCGAGCAGTCCAAGGTGGTCGAGGAGGTCGCGCGCACCATCGTCAACCCCGCCAACGTGATCACCCGCGCCCAGCCGAAGATGGGCAGCGAGGATTTCGCCGACATGCTGCAAACCATTCCCGGCGCCTATTTCTGGGTCGGCCACGACGGCTCGGTACCCGTGCACAATCCCGGCTTCGTGCTCGACGACAAGATCCTGCCGATCGGTGCCAGCATGTTCGCCCGGATCATCGAGACCCGGATGCCGGTGGGTGCCCATGCATAAAAAGAGCGTCGAAGAGGAAGTCACCTCGCTGCACGATCTCTCCGCGGTCGATCTGATCGCGGGCTATCGCGCCAAGCAGTTCTCGCCGAGCGAGGTGCTGGAAGACGTGCTCGCGCACGTCGCCGCGTGGGAGCCGCACCTCAAGGCGCTCTATGCATTCGATCCAGACGGCGCGCGCGAGGCCGCGAAGGCCTCGACCGCGCGCTGGTCCGGGGGCGAGCCCTCCGGCGCGCTCGACGGCGTGCCGGTGACCGTGAAGGACAACATCGCGACCAAAGGCGTGCCGGTGCCGCTGGGCGCGGCCAGCGTCAAGCTGGTGCCGGCCGAGAAGGACGCGCCACCGGCCGCGCGGCTGCGCGAGGCCGGTGCGATCATCTTCGCCAAGACCACCATGCCCGATTACGGCATGCTGTCTTCGGGGCTGTCCTCTTTCCATGCGCTCGCGCGCAATCCCTGGGACCTCTCCAAAAATCCGGGCGGCTCCAGTGCCGGCGCGGGCGCCGCTGCGGCGGCCGGCTATGGTCCGCTGCATCTCGGGACCGATATCGGCGGCTCGGTCCGCCTGCCCGCGGGCTGGTGCGGCCTCGTCGGATTCAAGCCAAGCTTTGGCCGCGTGCCGATCGATCCCGCCTATGTCGGCCGCGTCGCCGGTCCCATGACCCGCACCGTCGACGATTGCGCGCTGATGATGAGCGCGATCGCAAAACCCGATCGCCGCGACGGCACGAGCCTGCCCGCGGAGCCCCTCAACTGGAAGGGGCTGGAGAAATCCCCGCGCAAACTCCGCATCGGATTGATGCTCGATCCCGGCGTTGGCCTGGCGCTGGAGAAACCGGTGCGCGAGGTCGCGGTGAAGGCGGCGAAGGCGTTCGAATCCGCAGGGGCCGTCGTCACCGAAGTCGACGGCATCCTCACGCGCGAGATGCTCGACGGCCTCGACAACTTTTGGCGCGCACGGATGTGGGACGACCTGTCGAAGCTGACGCCCGCCGAACAGGCCAAGGTGCTGCCCTACATTTTCAAGTGGGGCGAGTCCGGCGCGAAGCTGTCGGGTGTCGACGTCATCAGGGGCTTCAACCAGACCATGGCAATCCGCGCCGCGGCATCAAAGCTGTTTTGCGAGCTCGACTATGTGATCTCGCCGACCGCGCCGAACGTGAACTATCCGGCGGAGTGGGCCTCGCCGACCAACGATCCCATGAAGCCGTTCGAGCATATCGCCTATACCGTGCCGTGGAATATGTCGGAGAATCCGGCGATCTCCATCAACGGCGGCTTCGACGCCAAGGGTTTTCCCATCGGCGTGCAGATCGTCGGCCGCCGCTTCGACGATATCGGCGTGCTCGGCATGGCCAAGGCCTTTGAGAGCCTGCGCGGGCCGCAGAAGCCCTGGCCGAGCCCGCCGGCGAAGTAATCTACATACTCCGTCATGGCCGGGCTTGTCCCGGCCATCCACGTCTATACGCTTGCACTGAAGCAAGTACGTGGATGCCCGGGACAAGCCCGGGCATGACGGCAGGCTGCGTAGCAACACCAATAACAAAGAAAAGGAAGGAAACCACCATGGCGTATGAGACGATCAAATACGATGTCGCCGAGCAGATCCTCACCATCACGCTGAACCGGCCCGACAAGCTCAACGCCTTCAACGCGCAGATGCAAGGAGAGCTGATCGACGCGTTCGACGCCGCCGACAAGGACGACGACGTCCGCGCCATCATCGTCACAGGCGCCGGCCGCGGTTTTTGCGCGGGCGCAGACCTTTCGTCGGGCGCCGACACCTTTGATCGCGACGCACGGCGCGGGCCCGTCAAACGCTTTGCCGACGGCAAGGTCGACTACAGCGATTCCCAGGTGCGCGACGGCGGCGGCCAGGTGACGTTGCGCATCTTCAAATGCCTCAAGCCTGTGATTGCTGCCGTGAACGGTCCCGCGGTCGGCATCGGCGTCACCATGCAGCTCGCGATGGACATCCGCATCGCCTCCGACGCCGCGCGCTTCGGCTTCGTGTTCTCCCAGCGCGGCATCGTGCCCGAGGCCGCCTCGAGTTGGTTCCTGCCGCGCATCGTCGGCATCTCGCAGGCGCTGGAATGGTGCTATTCGGGCCGCGTCTTCCCGGCGCAGGAAGCCCTCGCGGGACGTCTCGTCAGCAAGGTCGTAGCCCCCGATGATCTGCTGCCGACCGCGCGCGCGCTTGCCAAGGAATTCGCGGCCAAGACGGCGCCGGTGTCGGTGGCGCTGATCCGCCAGATGATGTGGCGCATGATGGGCGCCGACGATCCGATGGAAGCCCACAAGGTCGACAGCCGTGGCATCTACGCCCGCGGCCGCTCGGACGATGTGAAGGAAGGCGTGGTGTCGTTCCTGGAGAAGCGCCCGGCGCAGTTCAAGAACAAGGTATCGAGCGACATGCCGGATTATTTCCCGTGGTGGACGGAGCGCGAGTACAAGTGAGGCATCGTAGGGTGGGCAAAGCGAAGCGTGCCCACCATTCTTGTCACGGCTGCCGATAAATGGTGGGCACGGCACTCACGCGCCTTTGCCCACCCTACAGCACCGTCACTCCATCACCAACGCCACACGCCCGATCGCCTTGCGGTCGAGCAACAGCCGCATCGCCTTCGCAACCTCCTCCAGTGGCAGGCGGTGCGAGACGTTGGGGCGCAGCTTGCCCTGCTCGGCCCATTGGAGCAACGCCTTCAGGCGCACCTCGCCGAGCGCGGGATTTTTCCGTACCGCTTCGCCCGCTCGCACGCCGAGCACGCTCGCACCCTTGATCAGCAAGAGATTGGTTTTGGCCGAGCCGACGCCGCCGGTGAAGCCGATCACCAGGAGCCGAGCACCCCAGTTGATACAGCGCATCGAATTCGCGAACACCTCGCCGCCGACGGGATCGAACACGACGTCGACACCGCGACCGTCGGTGATCCGTTTGACGGCATCACGAAACGGCTCGCGGTCATAGCGCACGAGATGATCGGCGCCGCGCGCCTTGGCGATTGCGAGCTTTTCGTCGCTGGACGCCGTCGCGATCACGGTCGCACCCAGCATCTTGCCGATCTCGACGGCAGCAAGGCCAACGCCCCCGCCGGCGCCATGCACCAGCAGCACCTCGCCCGGCGCAACCCGGCCGCGGTCGATCAGCGCATGATAGGCGGTGCCGTGCCCGGCGAGATAGGTCGCGGCTTCCGCATAGTCGAACGTCGATGGCATTGGCGTGAGCTGCGACGGCGTCACCAGGGCTTCATCCGTGAAGGCGCCGTGCCGCATCTTGACGATGACCTTGTCGCCGACGGCGACGCCGCTCGCCTCTGCGCCGACCTCGGTCACGTCGCCGGCCGCCTCCATCCCCGGCGTAAACGGCAGCTCCGGCTTGAGCTGGTATTCGCCGGCCGCCATCAGCACGTCGGGAAAATTCAGGCCGGCGGCACGGATCGCGACGCGCACTTCGCCCGGCTTCAGCTCGCGCGACGGAAACTCTTCGAGCTGCAACGCTTCGGGCGCGCCGAGCGCGCGGCAGACGACTGCCCGCACCATCAGGCCGCGCTCGCCTTGCCGCGCAGCAGCGCTTCGCGGATCAACGGCAGGCGGTCGTTGCCGAAATACATGTCGGTCTTGCCGACGAAGATCGTCGGCGAGCCGAAGCCGCCGCGGGCGACGACCTCTTCGGTGTTGGCCTTGAGCTGATCCTTGATCCCCTGCTCCGAAATGCCCGCGAAGAATTTCTGCTCGTCGACGCCCACCTTCCTGCAGATCTCGGCGAGCACTGAATCCTGCGAGATGTCCCTGTCCTCGCCCCAATAGGTCTCGAACACCGCCGTGGCGAAAGGCACCGAGTCCTGCCCGAGCCAGATGCAGCCGCGCATCGCTTTCACGCTGTTGACCGGAAATACCGTCGGCGGCATCTTGATCGCGAGACCGGCCGAGCGCGACCAGTCGGCAAGATCCTTTTTCATGTAGCGCGCCTTCAACGGCACCGGTGTCTCACGCTGCGCATAGACACTTGGGTTGACCGTATTGAAGATGCCGCCCACCAGGATCGGCCGCCAGATGATCTCCGCGCCAACCTCCCTGGCCAGCGGCTGGATGTTATGGAAGGCGAGATAGGTCCATGGGCTGGAACAGTCGAAGAAGAATTCGATCATGGCGTTTCCCGTCCGGCGCCGCCGGTTTCAAGGCGACTTTTGTTGTTCTGTACCTCGACGTTAAGACATGGCAGGAAGGGGCGCAATCATAACCCCGCCGCGAGGGCCGCCATGCTGTTTCCAACCACGATCGCCGGCTCCTTGCCGAAGCCGGAATGGCTCGCCGAACCCAACATGCTCTGGGCGCCCTGGAAGTCGCAAGGCGACGAGCTCGTCCGCGCCAAGCGCGATGCGACAATGCTTGCCGTCAAAGTCCAGGAGGATGCCGGCATCGACATCGTCACCGAGGGCGAGCAGGCCCGGCAGCATTTCGTCCACGGTTTTCTGGAGAAGATCGAGGGCATCGACTTCGCCCACAAGGTCGAGATGGGCATCCGCAAGGATCGCTACAAGGCGATGGTGCCGCAGGTCGTCGCCCCGCTCCGGCTGAAGAGCCGCGTCCACGCCGACGAGGCGCGCGTCGCCCGCGCGCACACCAAGAAGAAGCTGAAATTCACCCTGCCCGGCCCGATGACCATCATCGACACCATTGCTGATCGCTACTATGGCGACCGCGTCAAGATGGCCTTTGCGTTCGCCGAACTCCTGAACGAGGAAGCCAAGGCGCTCCAGGCCGACGGCGTCGATCTCGTGCAGTTCGACGAGCCCGCGTTCAACGTCTACATGGACGAGGTCAACGATTGGGGCATCAAGGCGCTCGAGCGCGCCGCGCAGGGCCTGACCTGCGCCACGGCCGTGCACATCTGCTACGGCTACGGTATCAAGGCCAACACCGACTGGAAGGAAACGCTCGGCGCGCAATGGCGGCAGTACGAGCAGATCTTTCCCGCGATCGACGCCAGCCCGATCCAGCAGGTCGCGATCGAGTGCCGCAACTCGAAGGTGCCGCTCGACCTGCTTGCCCTGCTCAAGTCCAAGATCGTGCAGGCCGGCGTGATCGACGTCGCCAGCGACACGGTGGAGACGGCCGAGGATGTCGTGCAGGTGATCGACGCAGTGTCGAAATTCGTGCCCAAGAGCAACATCATCGCCACGACCAATTGCGGCATGGCGCCGATGCGGCGCGAGATCGCCGAAGCCAAGCTGATGGCGCTCGGCGCCGGTGCCGCGCTGGCCCGCGAGAAGCTGGGATGATCACGACGCGCGTGTCTTAGTCCAGCGCCGTCGGATGCAGCACGGGCCGGTAGCCGGCCTCGAGCGCGCGCAGCGTTGAGGGCGGCGTCAGCAACTTCATGTCGTCGAGCTGACGCGCGTCCTTGGCATAGCCCGCCGGCGACCACAGCAGGGCCCTCCCCTGCATTATCAAAAAGCTCTTCTCGCCCTGTTGCACCATCGCGCCATCCGGCAATTCCGCGAGCGGCCTCGGCAGCGCATGCAGCCGTTTCTTGCCGCGATCGAGCCGTTCCCGATGCAGTACGGCATCCATCGCCTTGGCGCTGATGCCGCTTGCACCATTCCCTGCTTCCCATGCAACGCGAAAGCGTTTGGCATCATCGCGGCGGCAGAAGAAGCAGGGACGGTGGCCTGCGGCAAAGGCCGTGGCTTCGTCAAGAAAGAACAGCTCGGTCCAGCTCCGCCGCGCCATCACCGGCCGCCGCCATCCCCGAAATTCGCACAAGCAGGTGATCCAGGCCGGCGACGACCAGCGCTTTTTCAATAGCGTCTTGGTTGCGGGATCATGGATGATGCCGCGGTTACCGGTGAACAGCCCGCGATGCGGCGTCGCGATGATCTCGCCAGTCGGCGTGACGCGGTTTTGCAGGGGCATGGTCGCCTCCGCCCGTCATTGCGAGGAGCGAAGCGACGAAGCAATCCAGATTATTTCCGCGGACACATTTCTGGATTGCGTCGCTGCGCTCGCAATGACGGTGATACTCACGCCGCCCCGTCGCGAAGTGGCGGGTGGTAGGACAGCGCGGTGTCCCAGGGGAAGAAGATCCAGGTGTCCTGCGAGACTTCCGTGATGAAGGTATCGACCAGGGGACGTCCCTTCGGCTTGGCGTAGACGGTGGCGAAATGCGCATCGGGCAGCATCGCGCGCACCAGCTTGCCGGTCTTGCCGGTGTCGACGAGGTCGTCGACGATCAGGAGCCCCTTGCCGGTGCCGCCGCCAAGCTTCATCACGTCTTCGGAAATGCCCTTCAGCACTTTGAGGTCGCCCTGCTTGTCGTGGTCGTAGCTGGCGATGCAGACCGTATCGATCACGCGCACGCCAAGCTCGCGCGCCACGATCGCCGCCGGCACAAGGCCGCCGCGGGTGATCGCGATCACCGCATGAAACGGACCAACCTCGTTGAGCCGCCAGGTCAGTGCCCGGCAATCCCGGTGGAACTGGTCCCACGAGACCGGAAAGGGGCGGCCCGCCCGTTCTTCCGCACTCAGTTCCGGTGCTTCACCAGCCATCGTCGTCTCCTGCTTCGTCTGCCGGCAGCTAGGTTGCTAGCGGGTGATGTTCAATCCCGCCAGCATTGCCTTCACTGCCGCCATTGCGGCTGCGAGCTTGTCCGCATCGCGCGAGCGCACCACCAGATTGGTGTTCGGCTTCTGCTCTTCATCCATGAAGGGATAGCTGCCGATGATTGTGTCGGGATGTTGGGCGGCAATCGCCCGCAGCGGGCTGCCGATGTCACCCTCCCGCGCATTGGCGCGGACCGATTCGGAGAGCATGCGCACGCCCGATTTCAGCTTGGGCGAGACGATGTCCATCATCGCCTGCATGATCGAGGGCACGCCCGCCATCACGATGACATTGCCGATCTTGAAGCCGGGGGCGAGGATGGTCGCGCTCTGGATCAACTCGGCACCATCGGGGATGCGGGCCATGCGCAGGCGGGCCTCGTTGAGGTCCTGCTCGCTCCAGCGCTCGCGGAAACGGGCGACCACCTCTGGATGATGGTCGATCCCGACGCCGAACGCCTTGGCGACGCTGTCGGCGGTGATGTCGTCATGGGTCGGCCCGATGCCACCGGTGGTGAAGACATAGGTGTAGCGATGCCGCAGCGCATCCAACGCGGCAATGATGTCGGGCTCGTCGTCGGAGACGACCCGGACCTCCTTCAGGTCGATGCCGATATTGGTCAGGTATTCGGCGATGAAGCCGATGTTCTTGTCCTTGGTCCGGCCGGACAGGATTTCGTCCCCAATGACCAGAATACCCGCCGTGACGATCTCGCTCATACCTCAAGTCCCTCACCTATCGGCCCGACTTTGCCGAGGTAACGCGTTGAAGTCACGCGCTTTTGCTGCCGAAATAAGCACTCCTCAGCCATTTTTTCAGGCAAGCCGCCGGCCATCCCCGGCAAATGTCCTCTCCCCATGCTTATCGCGCTGGCCCGGCCCTTGCTACCGCATGAAAGTCATGCACTCTTGCCGCATGGCCAGGACGTTGCGGTCTTCACCAAGGCCTCGCGGCCTGTCGAATGGCGCAACGCCTTGCGGAGACAAGTCGGGATCTATGGCAGTCGCGTTTGATGAAATGAACATTCCCGGTGGGGACCTTCGCCCCGCCTATCAGGAGCTGGCGCGCTGGCTCAAGGAGACGCCTCCCGAGGCGCTCGAATATCGCCGCCAGGAGGCCGAGCTCCTCTTCCGCCGCATCGGCATTACCTTCGCGGTCTATGGGGACACCGAGTCCACGGAGCGCCTGATCCCCTTCGACGTGATCCCGCGGATCATGTCCGGCAAGGAATGGTCGCTGCTGGAGAAGGGCCTGAAGCAGCGCGTGCGCGCGCTCAACATGTTCCTGCGCGACATCTATCACGGCCGCGACATCCTCCGCGCCGAGATCGTGCCCGACGACCTCATCTTTCAGAACCCGGTCTTCCGTCCCGAGATGAACGGACAGCAGGTGCCGCACGACGTCTACGTGCACATCGCCGGAATCGACATCGTCCGGGTCGATTCCGAGGACTTCATCGTGCTGGAGGACAATGCGCGTACGCCTTCGGGCGTGTCCTACATGCTGGAAAACCGCGAGATCATGATGCGGCTGTTTCCGGACCTGTTCGCCCGCCACAGGGTGGCCCCGGTCGAACGCTATCCGGACGAGCTGCTATCCGCCCTGCGCTCGGTGGCGCCGCAAAGCGCCTCCGGCGAGCCAACCGTCGCATTGCTCACGCCGGGCGTCTACAACTCGGCCTATTACGAGCACTCCTTCCTCGCCGACAAGCTCGGTATCGAGCTGGTCGAGGGCCGCGACCTCATCGTCAAGAACAACGAAGTGTTCATGCGGACGACCGAGGGCGTGAAACGGGTCGACGTGATCTACCGCCGCGTTGACGACGACTACCTCGATCCCCTCACCTTCCGGCCCGACTCCGCGCTCGGCGTGCCCGGGCTGATGTCGGCCTATGCGGCCGGTAACATCACGCTCGCCAACGCCGTCGGCACCGGCATCGCCGACGACAAGGCGATCTACTCCTACATGCCGGACATCGTAAAATTCTATCTCGGCGAGGAGCCGATTCTGAAGAACGTGCAGACCTGGCGCTGCCGCGAGCCGAAGGACCTCGCCTATGTGCTGGACCATCTGAGCGAACTCGTCGTGAAGGAGGTGCACGGCTCCGGCGGCTACGGCATGCTGATCGGTCCTGCCGCGACCAAGGCGACGATTGAAGCCTTCCGCGAAAAGCTCAAGCGCGAGCCCGAAGGCTTCATTGCGCAGCCCACGCTGGCGCTCTCGACCTGCCCGACCTGCACGGCATCCGGCCTTGCGCCGCGCCACGTCGACCTGCGGCCGTTCGTGCTCACCGGCAGCAAGAGCACCACGATCGTGCCCGGCGGGTTGACACGCGTTGCCCTGAAGGAAGGCTCCCTGGTGGTGAATTCGAGCCAGGGCGGCGGTACCAAAGATACCTGGATCCTGGACGAGTAGAGAGATGCTGTCGCGTACCGCCGAAAACCTCTATTGGCTCGCCCGCTACGTCGAACGGGCCGAGTATCTCGCGCGCACCATCGATGCGACGCTGCGCGTCACCGCGCTTCCCGCCGCCTATATCGGCAAGACCAACGAATGGGACTCGGCGCTTTTGACCGCCGGCGTTGCCGCAAGCTTCTATCAGACCTACGAGGAAGCCAACGAGCATAACGTCGTCGAGTACCTCTCGTTCTCGCCGAACAACCCGTCCTCGATCAGGAATTGCATCGAGGCGGCGCGGCTGAATTCGCGCTCGGTGCGCACAGCGCTGACGAGCGAGATGTGGGACACCATCAACTCGGCCTGGATCGAATTGCAGGAGGTCTGGAGCAGAGGGACCTCCACGCGCGAGGACCTCGCAAAATTCCTGCGCTTCGTGCAGGAGACCTCGCTGCGCTTCGACGGCTCGGCCTACCGGACCATGTTGCGCAACGACGCCTACTGGTTCTCGCGGATGGGCCTGCATCTCGAACGCGCCGACAACACCGCGCGTATTCTCGACGTGAAATACCATGTGCTGCTGCCGGAGGAGGAGCATGTCGGCGGCCCGCTCGATTTCTACCAGTGGACCTCGATCCTGCGCTCGGTCTCGGCGCTGACGGCCTATCACTGGGTCTATCGCGAGACACTGAAACCCTGGCTGATCGCGGACCTCTTGATCCTCAACGACACGCTGCCGCGTTCACTGGCGAGCTGCTACGGCAACCTCGTGCGCAATCTCGATCAGATCGGGGTCGCCTATGGCCGCCAGGGTCCGGCCCAGCGCCATGCCCGCGGCATCCGCAACCGGCTGGAACACAGCAATATGAACGACATTTTCCAGCATGGCGTGCATGAATTCATTCAGGAATTCATCTCCGACAATTCCAGGCTGGGCGAAATCATCACGAAGCAGTATTTGATCTGATCTTCTGTCATTCCGGGATGGTCCGTAGGGCCAGACCCGGAATCTCAATATTCCGGGTTCGATGCTGACGAATCGTCCCGGAATGACCACCTAGAATCACGGTCCATCATGCGCCTGCGAATCCTGCACACCACGACCTATCGCTACGAGCCGCAGGCCACGAGCGTGATCCAGATCCTGCGCATGACGCCCGGCAGCCATGACGGGCAATATGTGGCGGAGTGGCAGATCGACGTGTCCACCGACACCAAGCTCGACACCCACGAGGACGCGTTCGGCAACGTCACCCATGTGCTGTCCTGCGGACCCGTCGGCGACATCAAGATCACGGCCGAGGGCCTGATCGAGACCCACGACACCGGCGGCGTCCTTCGCGGCGCCGATGAGCGCTTTCCGGCCGGCATGTTCTTGCGCGCCACCGACCTCACCACGGTCAATCCGGCGATGCATGCGGTCGCGCGCCAGCTGCGCAGCGAGGCCGAGAGCGACACGCTGGGCTTCCTGCACACGCTGATGACGCAAATCAGCGATCACATGACCTTCGACGAGGACCCCACCAACAGCGGCACGTCGGCGGCGGAAGCGTTCACGCTCAAGCGCGGCGTCTGCCAGGACTACGCGCACATCTTCATCGCCTGCGCGCGCAGCGGGGGTGTGCCGGCGCGCTTCGTCTCCGGCCACTTCCTGCGCTCCGACGGCACGGTGCATCAGGACGCGGGCCATGCCTGGGCGGAGGCCTATGTCGACGGTCTCGGCTGGGTCGGCTTCGATCCCGCCAACAGCATCTGCGCCACCGACGCCCATGTCCGCGTCGCGATCGGGCTCGATTATCTCGGCGCCGCCCCCGTACGCGGCACCCGCTATGGCGGCGGCGCGGAGACGCTGTCGGTGGCAGTCAAGGTCGAGCAGGCTGGCCGCGGCGGCCAGTCGCAATCGCAGTCCCAGCGGCAGAGCTGAACCGCGCCAAGCAAGCCCCTCGCCCGCGCACAGCTCCACCCTGCCGCCCCGCGGCAATCGGGGGTTGGAGCGGCCGTTGAAATTGGCTAGTAATTCCGCGCAAACGCGTTCGGGGACTGGAAATGACCTATTGTTGCGGAATTCTGGTTCGGGACGGTCTGGTGATGATCGCCGACACCCGCACCAATGCCGGCCTCGACAACGTCTCGACCTTCCGCAAGCTCCACATCTTCTCCAAGCCCGGCGACCGCATCATGGCGATCGCCAGCGCCGGCAACCTCGCGATCAGCCAGTCGGTGCTCTCGACACTGACCGAGGGCCTCGAAGACCCGAACACGGGTGAGATCGAGACGCTGATGAACGCGCCGACCATGTTCCAGGCCGCCCAGCGCATCGGCCGGGCGATCCGGGCCGTGCACACGACCGAAGGGCCGGCGCTCAAATCAGAGGACGTGTCGTTCGACGTGTCCTTCCTGTTCGGCGGCCAGATCAGCGGCGCGCGCATGCGCCTGTTCATGGTCTACACCGCCGGCAATTTCATCGAATGCACCACCGACACGCCCTATTTGCAGATCGGCGAGCACAAATACGGCAAGCCGGTGCTCGACCGCGCCATGCATTACGACGTCGAACTCTACGAGGCGCTGAAGACCGGGCTGATCTCGATGGATTCGACCATGCGCTCGAATCTCGGCGTCGGCCTGCCGATCGACGTGCTGGTGGTGCGCGCCGACGCCTGCGAGGCCGATCTCAACCACCGCATCGAGGCCGGCGAGCCTTATTTCCACGATTTGCGCTCGCGCTGGTCGGCGGCCTTGCGCGCCGCGCATCAGAACATTCCGCGGCCGCCCTACAAGAACGAAAAAGAATCCAAAACCTGACAGATCAAGAGAAAAGGCAGGAAACGATGAGTGAAGCGAAAAAAATCGCAGTGGTGACGGGCGCCGGCACCGGGGTCGGGCGCGCGGCGTCGCTGGCGCTGATGAACACCGGCTTCACCGTGGTGCTGGTCGGGCGCCGGCCCGACATGCTCGAGGAGACGGCCAAGCTCGGCCCCGCCGGAAAGAGCCTCTGCGTCACCGCCGACATGACCAAGCCGGACTCGATCGCCGCGCTGTTCGACAAGGTCAAGGCCACCTATGGCCGGCTCGACGTGCTCTTCAACAATGCCGGCATGGGCGCGCCGCCGGTGAATTTCGAGGATCTCAGTCTCGAGCAGTGGCAGGCGGTGGTGAACACCAATCTCACCGGCCCGTTCCTGTGCACCCAGCACGCCTTCCGCATCATGAAGGACCAGAGCCCGCGCGGCGGCCGCATCATCAACAACGGCTCGATCTCGGCGCATGCGCCGCGGCCGTTCTCGGCGGCGTACACCTCGACCAAGCACGCTATCACCGGCCTCACCAAGGCCTCCAACCTCGATGGCCGCATGTACGACATCGCGGTCGGCCAGGTCGACATCGGCAACGCCGCAACGCCCATGACCGACCGCATGGTCAACGGCCCCGGCGTGCTGCAGCCCGACGGCACGTCGAAGCAGGAGCCGCGCATGGATGCGAAGGCGGTCGGCGATGCCGTTGCCTACATGGCCGGCCTGCCGCTCGACGCCAACGTGCTGACCATGACGGTCATGGCAACCAAGATGCCGTTCGTGGGACGGGGCTGAACAAAAAACGCGAAAACAACCCCATGCACAGTAGGCGGCCCATTGATTCGTCTACGGTATTTCCGCAGTCGTCATTGCGCGCGAAGCTCTCTCCTTCTCCCTCTCCCCGTTCTTACGGGGAGAGGGTTGGGGTAAGGGGCTGTTTCAGCAAATCACGTTAGCAATCGAATCGCGGAGAGTCCCCCTCGCCCGGAATCCGCGCTACGCGCGAATTCCGGCCTCTCCCCGCAAGCGGGGAGAGGCGAAGAGTCCCTATTCCAGAGTCTCCACCCGGCGCAGGCTCGGAAACAGCTTCATCCACAACAGCGCCACCGCGACCGTGCAGACGCCGCCCAGCACGGCTGCCGGCATGGCACCGAACAATGCGGCAGCCACTCCGCTCTCGAACTGGCCGAGCTGGTTGGACGCATTGATGAAGAGGAAGTTCACCGCACCGACCCGGCCGCGCATCTCGTCGGGGGTCGCGAGCTGCACCAGCGAGAAGCGGATCACGACGCTGATCGTGTCGGCCGCGCCGAGAACAGCGAGCGCGAGCACCGACAGCCACATCCAGGACGACAGTGCGAACACGATCGTTGCGACGCCGAACACGATCACGGCCTGAAACATGCGCAGGCCCACACGCCGCGAAATGGCGTGACGGGCCAGCACCATGGTCATGAGCAGCGCGCCGACCGCGGGCGCGGCGCGCAGGATTCCGAGCCCCATCGGACCGGTCTGGAGGATATCTCGGGCATAGATCGGCAGAAGCGCGGTGACGCCGCCGAACAGCACCGCGAACAGATCGAGCGAGATGGTGCCGAGGATCGCCGGATTACTGCGGATGAAGCGGACGCCGGCGAAGATATTGTCGGCGCCCGCCATGTCCTTGGCGATCGCTTGTGGGCGCGGCCGGATGAAGCCGGTCAGGATCATCCCGAAGATCCAGAACAGCACCATCACGGTGTAGGCGAGATGCGGTGCGACCGCGTAGGCAAAACCGCCGAGCGCCGGACCTGTAATGGTCGCGACCTGCGCCGCGCCGCTGGAGACGGCGGTGGCACGCTGGAGCGAGCCCTGCGGCGCGATCGCGGGCAGTAGCGCGGCAGTGGTCGGACTTTCGAAGGCCCCGGCAATGCCCAGCACGAAGGTCGCCACGAAAATCTGAACTTCGCTGACCGAGCCGAGATAGGTGATGATTCCGAGATAGAGCGCCGTCGCCGCTTCCACGAACTGGCAGAGCTGGACCACGCGCTTGCGCTCGTAGCGGTCGGCGGCATGGCCGGCGACGAACACCAGCAGCGCGGTGGGCAGGAATTGCACGAGGCCGACCATGCCGAGGTCGAAGGCCGAGCCGGTGAGATCGTAGATCTGCCAGCCGATCGCGACCGCCGCAATCTGGCTGGAGAAACGCGACAGGCTGCGCGAGAGCAGAAAGAACAGGAAGGCGCGGTGGGAGAGGAGCGCGCGGGCACTGACCGGCGGGTTTCCCGATATTGGCTGGTCTGGCATCGCCTGTTCGGTCACGCTCGGACTATCCGGCTCCTGATGTCGACGTGCTCCGCGTGGCTGACGCGGACCTGCTTGTCAACAGCGGGACGCTCCGACAATCTCCCGGCATTGCGTTTGCAACGCAGGGGTGGCCATAATCATCGGGGTTTGGGGACATCATGCTGCGGCTGCAATCGGCACTCGGCGTTTTCGCATTGCTGTTGATCGCCTTGGTCCTGAGCGAGAATCGCCGCGCGGCCTCGCTGCGCCAGGCAGCGATCGGCCTCGTCGCCACCTTCGTCACCGCGATCGTTCTCCTGAAGGTGCCCGTCGTCGCGCGCGCCTTCGGTGCCATCAACGACGCCGTGGGCGCGATCTCGGCGGCCTCGCGCGCCGGCTCCTCCTTCGTGTTCGGCTATGTCGGCGGCGGTCCCCTGCCCTTTGACCTGAAAGCACCGGGTGCCGATTTCGTCCTGGCGTTCCAGGCGCTGCCAATCGTCCTCGTCATGAGCGTGCTGACGACGCTCTTGTTCTATTGGCGCGTGCTGCCGCCGATCGTGCGCGGCATGGCCTGGCTGCTGGAGCGCACGCTCGGCGTGGGCGGCGCGGTCGGACTCTCGACCGCCGCCAACATCTTTCTCGGCATGGTCGAGGCGCCGCTGTTCGTGCGGCCTTATCTCGCGCAGATGACCCGCAGCGAGTTGTTCCTGGTGATGACCGGCGGCATGGCCGGCATCGCCGGCACGGTGCTGGTGCTGTATGCGACGCTCCTTGCTCCCCTCATTCCCGACGCAGCCGCGCATTTCGTCATCGCCTCGGTGCTGGGCGCGCCGGCCGCGATCCTGGTCAGCCTGATCATGGTGCCGGAGACATCGGACAAGCGCACCGGCGGCGCGCTGGAGGCTCCCGAGATGGAGGTCTCCGGCACCATGGACGCGATCGTGAAAGGGACCGGCGCGGGGATCGAGCTGCTGATGAACATCGTCGCAATGCTGCTGGTGCTGGTGGCGCTGGTCTATCTCGTCAATGCGATCCTCGGCCTGCTGCCTGATATCGGCGGCGCCGCGATCTCGTTGCAGCGCCTGCTCGGCCTCGTGATGGCGCCGGTGTGCTGGCTGATGGGATTGCCGTGGGACCAGGCGATCACCGCCGGCAGCCTGATGGGCACGAAAACCGTGCTGAACGAGCTGATCGCCTATGTCGACTTCTCGAAGCTACCGCCCGGCACGCTCGACCCACGCTCGCGCCTGATCATGCTCTATGCGATGTGCGGCTTCGCCAATTTCGCCAGCCTCGGCATCATGATCGGCGGTCTCGGCGTGATGGCGCCGGAACGGCGCGAGGAAATCAACGCGCTCGGGCTGAAGTCGATCGTATCCGGGACGTTGACGACGTGTCTGATGGGAGCAGTGGTGGGGGTGTTGAGCTAGCTCTCCCCGCTCGTCACTCCGGTCGACCGCACAACTTCGACTTCTGCAATATACGCCGCACCTCAGGCAGCTTGGCACGGCACGGCTCGACCGCCATGGCCTTCGCCTCACTGTTTCGTCCCTGCGCCCACAGCAACACCGCCATCAAACCCTGCGCCCCGATGCGCACCGGTCCACCCGCCACATCCGAAGTGGCGAGCGACACGGCAGTTCGCGCTTCTGTTTCAGCGGCACTGAGGTTCGCTTTTTCAAGGAAGAAGACCGCACGGAACAGATGAGCCCGCGGGTCTTTCGGATAGCGGGTGACGAGATCTGAAGACCGGCTCGTCATCTCGCCAGCGTTCGGCGGCACTTCCGATGCGCGGATATACTGCACGGCATCAGCCATGTAGGACGAATAATGAGCGGCGGCGAAGCCGGCGCAGATCAGAGATCCGACGAATCCTCCGAGCAACACCATCCCGGTGCTCCGCGGCAGGCTGTCATAGGACCAGAAGGCGAGCCACGGCACGATGGCAAGCGCACCGCCGGCCAGCGCACCACCTGCATGGGCAAAATAGTTGACATTGCCGGAGGCTCCAAAGGCAAGCGGCAGCAGAGCGGGAACACCAAAGAAGAGCGACGTCTTCAGTCTCGACATTGTTTGCTCGGCGTCCGCCTCTGGCTCGAAGCTCGCGACGAACAGCGCCGCGATGAGCCCGGTAATGGCGCCGGACGCACCGACGCTCACCGTGCCGGGGCCATTGCCCAGAAGCGAGCCGGCCTCCCCAGCCACTGCACTGGCAACGAAGATCAGCGAAAACCAGCCACGACCGATCAGGCTCTCCAGCCTGACGCCGACGATGAACAGCGCAGCGCAGTTGCCTATGAGGTGCCCATTGCTGCCATGCAGAAGCGGCGCAACGCCGATCCGCCACCACTCGTTCCTTCCGACAACCAGATCGTAGCCGGACGCGCCCTGAGCGATCAGCGAACGGACATCGAGTGATCCGTCCGGCCCAATGTCCATGGCGAGACTGCGTTGCAGAGCGTAGATCAGGAGCAGACAGAAAATCAGGCCGATGGTGAGGAAAGGGATATCGGCCAGAAGCTTGTTGTCGCCCAAAAGCGTCCCCTCACTGGGCAGGGGCCGGGGAGCGATCGGTGCGGCGACGGGTTGAAGCGGCGCGGGTTGAAATGATCCTCTTGGAGAAGGCGCTACGACGCCGCGTCGGCCAAAAGTGTTGGTCGCCATGAAAACATTTCCCGCATTTTCACAGCCTTGAGTTGACGCGAGAGGTATTTTCGACTGGTTACCGCCCGCCCTGCGGACGGCTGAAACCATCCGATTGGTAACTGCCCGGTTTCACGGATCGGGCGCCTTCTAACGATCGGCTGATCGTGGGAGTGCTGAGTAAGCCCTCTCTAAGCCAAAGCTCCAGCCACGGTGCGAAATGCCATGACCGCGCGATCAATATCCGCATCATCGATATGGCGATGGGTCACGCAGCGCAATCGACGCCTGCCCCAGGGCCTCGCCCTCAGGCCCTCCCTCTCCAGAGCCCCCGACCACACGGCGCTGTCGCGCCCGGAGAGAGAGACATCAACCTGCACGATATTCGTCTGCGGGATTGTCGCGCTGATCTTTGGATGCATCCCGTTCAACGCATCACTCAGGACCCGCGCACGCCGGTGATCCTCCGCCAGACGCGATCCCATGACCTGAACCGCCTCCAGCCCGGCCGCGGCCAGGACGCCGATCTGACGCTGTGTGCCTCCCAGCATGCGGCGAAACCTGCGGCTGCTATCGATCACTGCGCGTGGCCCGGCGAGCACGGCACCGGCGGGTGCGCTCAGGCCCTTCGACAAACACAGAGACACCGTGTCGCAATGTCTCGCAATTTCGGCCGGCGCCGTTTCAAGGGCTACGGCGGCGTTGAACAGCCGCGCGCCGTCGAGATGCACCGGGACACCGCGGCCCGAGGCCATGGCGTGCACGGCCTGCATATGATCCAGCGGCAATACGGCGCCGCTCGCGTTGTTGTGCGAGGTTTCCATTGCGACAAGAGCGGTCCCGAGCTTGAGTCCTTCGCCCTGCAGGGCGTCCTCCAGCAAATTCAGATCCATTGCGCCGGCGGTGCCGGCAATGGCGAGGTAGAACTGCCCCGTAAACGTCGCCGCCCCTCGTTCCGAGGTGTACATATGGGCATTCGATTCCAGCACGATCTGTTCGCTGCGCTGCGACTGCGCCAGCGTCGCCAGCAGATTGGCCATGGTGCAGCTCGGCACAAACAGGCCGGCGTCCTTGCCCAACGCCGCAGCCGCGACGGCCTCCAGCTCCTGCACCGTGGGGTCACCGTCGAGCCCGTCATCGCCGAGCGGCGCAGAGGCCATGCGGGCATACATCGCCTCGGTCGGCTTGGTGACGGTATCGCTGCGCAGGTCGATGGGGGGCAACCCGGCACCCGCCGGATTCGTGTCGTGTTGATGTGCCATTGCGAGACCTCTAGAGCGCTTGTCGCGTCATTCGTAGACTGCCGGGTCGCCGGAATCGGTCGGGTTGGCCAGCGCCCGCTTGAGGGCGGCGCTCATCGGGAATTTCAGGTTGAGGCCATGCGGTGGAATTGGTGAATTGAAATATTTATCGTAGAGCGCCGCAATCTGTCCGCTCTTCATCAGGTCGATCACGGCATCGTCGACCATCTTCTTGAAAGCAGGATCATCCTTGGGTTGGACGATACCATAGGGCGCCGTCTCGAGACTCTTGCTGCCGATCAGGAAGTCATCCGGCGTTCTGGACGAGGCGACCGTGGCATAGGCAAGACCGTCATCGTTGGCGGTGCCGGCCACCCGGCCCGTCGACACCAACAAGAAGGTCTCGGCGGTGTCCTTGGCCGGCACCACCGTGATGCTGAGATTGTCCTTGGCGTTGATCAGCGTAATCACCTTGAAAGTCTGGCCGCCGGCCTGGGCGGCGATGGCCTTGCCGCGAAACGAAGCCGGGTCGTTGACATCGACCCCGCCATCCTTGCGCGCGACGAGGACGACCTGCGCAACGAAGGTGGTGGGAGCAAAGGCAACGAGTTTATGCCGCTCGACATTATTGGTCGTGTTGCCGCATTCGAGATCGATCGTGCCGTTGGCAAGCAGCTGAATACGTGTCGCCGAGGTTATGGGGTTGTAGCGAACCTCGAGCTTGGGAAGCTTGAGGGCCGTCTTGATCGCCTGCACCACCTGTTCACAGATTTCCACGGTGTAACCGATCGGCTTCTGGTTGCCGTCGAGATAGGCGAAGGGCACCGAGGTCTCGGGGTACCCCAATGTGATCGAGCCGCTCTCACGGATCTTGTCCAGCCTGCCCGCGCCCTGGGCCATGGCCTCGGTGGAAAGAAGAACACCAGCGACGGTCGCCGCGGCCAGTGCCTTGATCATTGTCGCTTTCATGTGTCCCTCTTGTCGCGAATGCCGGTGACGCCGTCCACGGTGGGTGAGCAACCGCGGGACAGCTCCGTGCGAACAGCTTCATGCTCTGGACTATCGTCCAAAAGCCCGATCTGATGAAATTCCAGTTTCATACTCTCCTATACGGATTTGATATGGCCACCAGACGCATGGGCCTGAAGCATGTGGAGGCTTTTCGGGCGGTCTTCGTGACGGGATCGATGACGCAGGCGGCTCAGCGCATGCATACCTCGCAGCCCCAGATCAGCCGCCTGATCGGACAGCTGGAGGCGATCACACAATTCCCGCTGTTCGACCGCAGTGGCGGCCGCCTCCGCCCGACGGTGGATGGATCGCGCTTTTTCCAGGAGGTCGAGAAGACTTTCATCGGCCTGGCGGGACTGGAGGCCAGCGCAGCCAGCATCCGCTCGTTCGGCATGGGTCGGTTAAGCGTTGCGGCGATGCCCCGCCTGGCCGGCGGTTTGCTGACACGCATCGCGGCACGCTTCAAGGTGGACTATCCGCATGTGATGATCTCGATCCGATCCGGCACGGCGAGCGCCGTGCACGACTGGGTCAGTTCCGGGCTCTGCGACACCGGATTGGCAATGCTCTACGGCGAGGTTGCGGGAGTGCATGTCGAGCCGGTGCTCAAGACCCGTTGCGTCGCGATCATGCCGAAGGCGCATCGTCTTGCGCAGAAGAAGACGCTGCGCCCTGCCGATTTCGCCGACGAGGCCTTCATCTCCTTCGCCACCGGGAGTCCACTCTACGATCGCATCGACACGATCTTCGCGCAGGCCGGCGTCACGCGCCGCATTGTTGCGGAGACCGATCTGGGCGCATCGGTCTGCGTCCTGGTCGCGGCGGGCCTCGGCATCAGCATTATCAACCCGATTGCCGCGCATGACGAAAGTTCTGGCGCGGCCCTGACCACGCGCCCCTTCAACCCGGCTGTCCCCGTTACGATCGCACTGCTCTATCCACCTTATGCCGCGCGCGCCCGGTTGATCGATGCCTTCAGCGAATATGCTCGCAAGGTCATGAGCGCGGAATTGGGCTATCTCGAGCGATAGCGGGTCGATCCGCGGCGAGGCTTGTGTGAGGCTGGCGCCCTCGTAGCTCCGATGGAGCGCAGCGCAATCGCGACAATCCTTCCATGTTAATCTCGTCAGGAGATTCGGGTGGAATTGATTCATGAGCGACAGCGCAGGCCAGCGGGCACTTCAAAACGCCCGGCTTCAGAAACGGCAAAAAGCCGAGGTCGGGCCGTTGCTCGCGCGCGCCCTCCAGCTGCACAAAGCGGGACTTCTGCGCGAGGCAAAGACGGCCTATCGCGAACTCCTGGAGCTCGCGCCCAACCAATTCATCGCGCTTCATTTGCTGGGCGCTTTGGAGGCTGAAGCCAAAAACTATCAGCAAGCGCAAGTTCTGCTGAGCCGAGCGGTGGCCGTGGATCCGCGATCTGCCGAAGCTCATATGAGCCTGGGTGTCGCGCTCAACGGGCTAAAACGTCACAATGAGGCCCGCGAGAGCTATCGAAAGGCCCTCGCCCTCCGACCCAACTACGCCTTGGCCCTGTCTAATCTCGGTAACGCGAGCGCGGCACTTGAACTTTACCAGGAAGCGCTCGAGAACTACGACAAGGCCCTCGCAATCGACGGAAAACTTTCCGAAGCCCATAACGGCCGGGGTTGGGCGCTCTGCCGTCTGCGCGCCTATGACGAGGCTGTCGCAAGCTTAAACCGCGCGTTATCGATCAAGCCTGACTATGCCTCGGCGCTGTCGAGCCGCGCCGTTGCATTGCGGGAGCTTCAGCGATTCGACGAAGCCATGGCGGATTGCAATCGCGCAATCGCCCTGGCACCCGACGACGCGAATGGATGGCTCTGGCGGGCCAGCATCTTGCTCCTGACCCGGCAAGTTGCCGAAGCATTGTCCGATTGCGAGAAGGCTCTCGCGGCCGATCCCGGCTTCTCTCAGGCCCACAGCCTGCTCGGCCAATGTCTCGCAGCACTTGGCCGGGTCGACGAAGCGCTCGCCAGTTTCGACAGAGCTCTCGACATCGAGCCTGATCAGAGCACGATCTCCAGCAAGATATTCACCCTCGACTTTATGGCCGACGCCAGCGTTGCGCAGCATCAGCAAGCGCGACGTGTATGGTGGGAGCAGATCGGTGCGAAGATCGCCTCAGCAGCGGCGGGACCACATGACAACAGCCGCGATCCGGATCGCCGTCTGGTGCTGGGTTATGTCTCGTCGGATTTTCACGCACATTCGGCGGCGTTCATTTTCAAGCCGGTCCTGCAGCACCATGATCGGGCGCAGTTCGAGATCGTGTGCTACGCTTGTTCACCGAAAACGGATGCGACGACCCGCGAATTTCAGGGGATCGCCGATCGCTGGCACGACGCCTCGCAATGGTCCGACGATCGCCTCGCCGCCCAGATTCGCGCCGATGGCGTCGATATCCTGATCGATCTGTCCGGCCATACCAGCGGAAACCGCCTCGGTGTGTTTGCGCGCAAGCCGGCACCAGTTCAAGTGCATGGCTGGGGCCACGGCACCGGCACCGGGCTGCCAACGATCGATTATCTGTTCTCGGACCCGGTCGCGATTCCTGTCGCGGTTCGGCATCTGTTTGCGGAGACCATCGTTGACCTGCCGTGCTTTGTGACGCTGGCGCCACTGCCGGCCGGGATTGCGAGGACGCCGACGCCGGCGATCGCGAACGGCTTCATCACATTCGGTGTCTTCAACCGCATCAGCAAGATTTCAAACGAGGCGGTGGACGTCTGGTCCAGGATTCTCGAGCGGGTGCCGGGTTCGCGACTGCTGATCAAGGATACTGCGCTGGACGCTCAGCTGGTCCGCGACAATCTGCTGGCGCGGTTTGCAGCTGGCCGGTTGCCGGCCGAACGCGTCGATCTGCTCGGAGCCACGTCGCGAGACGAACATCTGGCAGCGTTCAATCGCGTCGATATTGGCCTCGACCCATTCCCGCAGAATGGCGGTGTCAGCACTTGGGAAGCCTTGCAGATGGGCGTGCCCGTAGTGGCGAAGCTCGGTCACAGTCTGCCGAGCCGTGCTGCCGGCTCCATCCTCGCCGCGCTGGGTCTGCCGGACTGGGTCGCGGAAAGCGATGAGGCCTATGTCGAGATCGCAGCGAGCCGTGGGGCGCAGATCGGCGACCTCGACAAGTTGCGCCGCGAACTGCCCGGACAGATCAGGGCTGCCGCCGCCGGCAACCCCGTCTCATACGCGCAAGCGGTGGACGATGCCTATCGCGCGATGTGGAAACGCTATTGCAACGACGGCGGCTGATCTCCGCTTCGCCTACGCCTTCAACTCCACCGTCCTGAACTCCGCCGGCAGGATCACCTCCAGCAGTTCGACGTCGTCCGAATAGTCCAGGATCATGTGCTTGATCTTTGGCGGCTGGGTCCAGGCGCTGCCTTCTTTCATGAGCGTCTCGCCCTCTCCGTCCATATAGGTCTTCACCCAGCCCTTGAGCACGTAGACCATCTGGAATTCGACGTCGTGGAAGTGCAGCTTCGACACCTCGTCCGGATTGCAGGGGCCTTGCAGCCGGATCACGTGCGCTTGCGCCAGCCCGTGGCTCGCGGCGGCGATGCCGAGATCGCGATATTTCGCGTAGGTGCGCAGACCGTCGGCCTTGAAGTCTTCCTCACGGTGATGGCTGATCGCGATGCGCTGCTTGGGTCGCGTCGGTTTCTTGACGGATGACTTGGCCGGTGTCGCGCGAGCTTTCGCCTTCACCGCCTTGCGCGCCGTGGGTCGTGCTGCGGGTTTGGCCCCGCTTCGCTTCTTCACCGCCGCCTGCGATGCGCTACGCGATTTTGCTTTCTTGGCCATGGCGGTCTCCCCTGTTGTTATGGGGGAGAGGTTAGCACGGAATGCGAAATCGCAGGATGGGTAAGCGTCAGCGTAACCCACCACTTCGCTCCGCAAGCGTGGAAGCATGGTGGGTTACGCTGACGCTAACCCACCCTCCAGCACCGCGCTCGCCTTCAATGCAGCCGGAATACGCCGTCGACCGCGCGTAGCTCGGCCGGCTTGATCAGCTTGGAATGCGCGACCGTGACCGAGAACAGCGGACCGTCGAGCTTCTTCTGCCAGAACGCCAGGAAATCCGTCAGCGCCGGAAATTTCGGAAACATGTCGTAGTTCTGCCAGACATAGGTCTGGAGCAGCGAGCGATGATCCGGCATCCGGTAAAGAATTTCGGCCGTCGTCAGCCCGTAACCCAGCACCTGTTTCCGGAAGTCGTCGGAAACAACCCCAACTCGCGAGACCATGCCAACCTCCTTTGCAGGAGCGCATATTCAAGGGGTGGCTTCCGGTACGCGCCCTACGAGCCACCCGGTGGAGATGCGCTCACATGAGTGAAATGTGACGCAAACTGACAATCCATCTCAAGCCCAAAAGTTTAACAAGCTGTTGAAATTCAATGCGTTAGCAGCAGATGTCGCTCCGTGCTAATACAGGCGCCGAGCGCGATTAACGATGGAAAGAGATTTTGGCAGGCGGCGCTTCCGAGTGCTATTTATCTGCTACAAGCCCTTGCTCCCGCCAAAATCCTGCCTTATCTGAGCTGTGCCTGTGCTAGCACTCGCGGGCGCAGACTGCTAACAACCCAAAATACCCAACTCGTGCAAAAGCTTAGGAGAACTGCATGAAATTCCGTCCGCTTCACGACCGCGTCGTGGTCAAGCGCATCGACGCAGAAGAGAAGACCGCTGGCGGCATCATCATTCCCGACACGGCCAAGGAAAAGCCCTCGCAGGGCGAGATCGTCGCCGTGGGCCCGGGTGGCCGCGACGAAGCAGGCAAGCTGATCCCGATCGACCTGAAGGTCGGCGACCGCGTGCTGTTCGGCAAGTGGTCCGGCACTGAGGTCAAGATCGACAACGTCGATCTGCTGATCATGAAGGAAAGCGACATCATGGGCGTCCTCGACGTCCCCGCTTCCAAGAAGAAGGCGGCCTAAGAGCCCCTCTCTTATCCAGCTAAACACCTAAGGAAAAAATCCAGATGGCAGCAAAAGAAGTTAAATTCTCGGTCGATGCGCGCGACAAGATGCTTCGCGGCGTCGACATTCTCGCCAACGCGGTGAAGGTCACGCTCGGTCCGAAGGGCCGCAACGTCGTGCTCGACAAGTCGTTCGGCGCTCCCCGCATCACCAAGGACGGCGTCACCGTCGCCAAGGAGATCGAGCTCGAGGACAAGTTCGAGAACATGGGCGCGCAGATGGTGCGCGAAGTCGCCTCCAAGTCCGCTGACGCGGCCGGCGACGGCACCACCACCGCCACCGTGCTGGCCCAGGCGATCGTGCGCGAAGGCGCCAAGTCGGTTGCCGCCGGCATGAACCCGATGGATCTGAAGCGCGGTATCGACCTCGCGGTCGAAGCCGTCGTTGCGGACCTCGTCAAGAACTCCAAGAAGGTCACCTCGAACGACGAGATCGCCCAGGTCGGCACCATCTCGGCCAACGGTGACGCGGAGATCGGCAAGTTCCTCGCCGACGCCATGAAGAAGGTCGGCAACGAGGGTGTCATCACCGTCGAGGAAGCCAAGTCGCTCGAGACCGAGCTCGACGTCGTCGAGGGCATGCAGTTCGACCGCGGCTA